>CAXQNQ010000062.1:0-19499 GCA_964225135.1 Mesoflavibacter profundi | reverse complement strand
GGAAACCAAGCTCCAGCTTTTACGGTGGCATCATTAGCAATAATCATACAAGGTCTTCCGGAGACATTAGCTATTCCGCATACTACACCTGCAGCAGGACAGCCACCATATTCCTCGTACATTTCATAAGCTGCAAAGGCACCAATTTCCATAAAGTTCGAGTCTTCATCAATCAGATAATTGATGCGCTCCCTTACGGTGAGTTTACCTTGCTTATGTTGCTTTTCAATTTTCTTTGTTCCTCCACCTTGATAGATTTTTTCTAACCTAAAGTTCAATTTAGAGGTCAATAGTTGATTATGGTCTTTGTTCTTTTGTATGTCGAGGTCAGCCATTGGTGCTGTGCTATGGTGGTTAATAATTTGGCGATTAAAAGATTAGAATACTAGTGAAGTATTACAATCTTATCACAATATATATAACAATATATAAAATGCTAAAGTTAATGTTTAACGGATAATAGTATATCTGAAATCTCCTTCAAAACCAGGATAAAATCCATCTAACATAATGGTACCTTCATGGGCCTTTAGTTTAGCTAGGAATTCTACCTTAGAATAAATGCGTTCTTTGTTCAAATGAGTAATCAAGTAGTCCGGAGACAACTGAACTTGGTCCGCACGAGAGTTCTTGATTACAAAAGGCACAATTAAACCATCTGTTCCATATCGTTCCACTTCTTTTGGACTCATGTCGCGAATTTCAAAACCTAAACTTTTCATTTCTTCAGAAGAAATATCATTTAGTGTTAGCCCCTTATGAATGGAATCCTTCAAAGTCACTTTGGCCAACATGCGCCTGTTATTTCTGAGGTATTCAATCTCAATAATATCCCCTAAAGAAAATGTTGCGACTACTTCTTGTAATTCTGGAAGTGTTTTAATTTCCTTTCCATTAATCCCAATGATTACATCTCCTCGACTTAGACCAGCATCTTCAGCTCCACTAGATGGGGACACTCGAGCTACATGAACACCCTGGATTTTTTTAAGCCTTAATTTTTTTGCTAAATCATTATTGATATCCTCAATGGTAATACCTAATAATCCTCTTTGAACAAAACCGAAGTCTTTCAAATCTGAGATGACTTTTTTGACTAAGTTGGAAGGCACAGCAAAAGAGTACCCTTCATATTTACCACTTTTAGTGATAATAGCTGTATTGATTCCAATTAACTCTCCCTTAGTATTGACTAATGCACCTCCGCTATTACCTGGATTTACAACGGCGTCTGTTTGTATAAAAGACTCAATACTATATTCACCATCTAAAATATCAATATTTCTTCCTTTGGCAGAAACAATGCCTGCTGTTACTGTTGATTCTAAACTGAAAGGATTACCAACTGCAATTACCCAAGCCCCAACTTGCAATGAATCCGAGTTACCAAAAGAAGAGTAGGGTAGGTCTTCTTCTTCAATTTTCAAAAGAGCTAAATCTGTAGAAACATCTCTTCCAATAAGTTCAGCCTTGTATTCTCTATTGTCAAAAAGTGAAACTTCAAACTTAATACCATCCTCAATGACATGATTATTAGTAACTATATAACCATCGTTGGATACTAAAACCCCTGATCCAGTTGACATGACTTCCTCAGATGATCCTATCCAATATCCAGATCGAGCTTTACTTGAACTTTTAATATTAACAACAGTCGGAGTTGACATGGCTGCTGCTAAAGTGAAATCGACAGGATTATAAGGTCCAGCAAAACTGAATTCAGGATTAATATATGCCGGTTTATCGTAGTAAACATATTTCGCCTGTTCAGAAACTGGAGTTTCTTTGATAAACTCTGGAGCTAAAAAATTCAAAAAAATGAATACTCCAAGGATGGAACCAACTAGGGCAAACACAAAAGGGATTATATATTTTTTCATCAATGATGGCTTTTGGTAAAGATTGAATACCTAATTTAATTACTTTACACATCTATTAATGTTCATTCAACAACAAATAAAGCAAGTAAATTATATTTTCTAATATGATTAATGGAATAGAAATCAAGTTTTTTAAATATCAAGGTGCAGGAAATGATTTCATTATAGTCAATCAATTACAAGGAAATCCTACTATGGATTGGTCACAAGAATTGGTCGCTAGATTGTGCAATAGATATTTTGGTATTGGTGCCGACGGATTCATAATAATTCAGCCTGCTGAATCCGCCAATTTTCATATGTTATATTACAATTCTGATGGACGAGTAAGTACATTATGTGGTAATGGAAGCCGATGTGCAGTATGGTTTTATTACAAAAATGTCCGAAATGCGATCACAAATGTCCGTTTTACGACAAATGAAGGTCTTTTTGAAGGAGAAATCATTGATTCTGAGCTAGTTAAACTTAAAGTTTCAGATTTGAATGAATGGACTGAAAAATCAGATTCCTATTTCTTAAATACGGGATCTCCACACTTAGTTTTGTTTCAATCTGCTATAGACCAAGCTGATATGGATGAGGTTGGAAAACGATATAGGAATCAATCTCCTAATGGAGCTGCTGGTTCTAATGTTAATCTAGTTCAATTAGGAACGATAAATAAGATAAGAACTTATGAACGAGGCGTAGAAGGAGAGACCTTGGCTTGTGGTACAGGCATTATTGCAGCAGCATTGGCCAAAGCCATTCATAAAGCATATCCACCTGGGTTATATGTTGAAGCTTTTGAAGCTAAAGGTGGTAGTCTAAAGGTTTACTTTGAAAAAATCGAGTCTGGCTTTAAACAAATTTATCTTGAGGGACCAGCTCAAGAGGTATTTACAGGGAAGGTGAAGATATAAGGACCTCTGCTGATGCAAAGGTCCTTAGGATGATTATTTTATTTTAAATGATGTTTCTACAGATTCAGATCCTTGACTTATTCTAATGGTATAAGCTCCTTTAGGTAAGTAGTGCTTGCCGTTATCTGCCGCTTCAATTTCTACTGTAGTCTTTTCATTTGACAGGGCAGCTTCTAAAGCTGAAACTTCCTTACTATCAACACTAAGATTATAGCTAATGGCATTGAATCCTGCTGTTAAATCTGCACTTGTAGTATAAAGGACTTGATCCTTGTGCAGTACTTCTAGCTGTGCTGAACCAGCATTAGCACTTCTAACGTATATCGTTTGTTCAGGTTCGTTCGCCTCCATGTATGATGCACGTTGGTTGCCCCAATTCCTGCCAGCTCTTCTATCAGCAATAGTGAATACTTCAAGCGATTTTTCAAGATTTGCTTCATGTATAGCTCCAATATTGGCTTTGTAGAGCGATCTACCGTGTGTTCCCACAATCAAGTCATTTGCTGTTGGATGAACAACAACGTCATGTACTGGTACAGCTGGAAGATCAGTATCCATGATACTAAATGATGTACCACCATCTAATGAGCAATACAAGCCGTGATCAGTACCAACGTATAGAATGTTTGAGTTTTTTGGATCGTCTTTGATAACATTTACGGGTTCTGCAGGTAAATTGCTACCAATCGCTTCCCAATTTTGCCCATAATCTGTTGATTTATACACCATAGTTTCAAAGTGATCCCATCTGTAACCATTTAAACTTAAATACACTGTTCCTTCATCATGTGAAGAAGCCCAAACTCTTGAGACCCACATATCTGTTGGCAAATCATAACTGACTTTTGTCCAATTATTTCCACCATCTTTGGTTACGTGTACCAATCCATCATCGGAACCCACATAGATTAAACCAAATTTTAATGGAGATTCATGGAACGTTGTTATAGTACCATATGCAACGTCTCCTTTTTTCCCTCCTTTGGTCAGGTCTGGAGAAATTTCTTCAAAGGTATTTCCTTGGTCGAAGGATCTATGTAGTTTATTCGATCCCATGTAGAAAATATCTTGATTGTGGCTTGACAGCTGAACAGGGGTTTGCCAATTCCATCTCAGCGGGCGATCACCCAATTCATGCTTTGGCGTGATATAAGCCCTTTGGCCTGTTCTAGTATTAACGCGGAAGTAATTTCCAAATTGATAGCCAGTGTAAACGGTCTCATTATCTCTAAGGTCAACAGCTACTTGCATGCCGTCTCCTCCCATAATTTCTGTATATGGATAATGGCCTGAATTATGCCAAGAAACGCCTGCTCGATATTGGTTTGACCCAAACCATACCCCGTTATCTTGTAGGCCACCATAAACATTATATGGCTTGGCCATATCTACTGCTATGGCATAAAATTGTCCCACAGCTGGGCTATTACATTTAATCCAGTTCTCTCCTGAATCATATGAAATATTAATACCACCATCGTTGCCTAATATGATATGCCCCTCCTTGTCTGGATTAACCCAAAGGGCATGATGATCTGCATGAACGTTTGGTCTCCAAATGGAGGTCCAATTCGCTCCTTTGTCATCCGATCTTAGTACAGGAACCCCCATGATATAAAGTGTATTTGGATTAGAGGGATTTGTTCTGATTTGACCAAAATAGTATCCATAGGAATTATAAACGAAGTCCAGGTATCCCTCATGGGTTTTTTTCCAACTTCTACCTCCATTAGTAGATCGATATACTTCTGCACCTGCTACTGGAGTATCGAATAATAATGAATTGGCATCTTCCACATAATCCACTAAGTCATTGGGATTGATCTCTCCGCTATTCATAAGTCGAACAATATTATCATAGCTGTATTGTTCAGGGAAATTATACCTTTCTAGGTAAGCCTTCACTTTTTCACTTGGAATAGCCAGAAAAGCAGTTTTATCCATAGTTCTAAGTTGATCTTTAGTCAACTGATCGCCATTCTCATCCGTTTTTTCTGCTGGTCTTCTAAAATAATTATCAATGACACTGTACAATACGGTCTTATCATTTTCAACCACGGCCGATAAACCAATTCTTCCAGCTCCTTCTCCGTGTGGGAATCCAGACCTAGCATTCGTTAATTGTCCCCATGTTTGACCACCATCAACACTTTTGTAGATATTAGACCCTTGACCTGATTCCACGAAATTCCATGCTCTCCGTGTACGCTCCCAAGTTGAGGCATACAGCACCATTGGGTCTGTAGGGTCTTCAATTAAGTCTATACCACCAGCATTTTCGTTTACGTATAAGGTCTGAGACCAGGTTTCTCCACCGTCTGCTGAATGATAGATCCCTCTTTCTTGATTTGGAGAATATAAATGTCCTAAAACAGCAACAGTGATTTGATTTGGATCATTAGGGTTTATTAGTATTCTACCAATGTGATGACTT
This sequence comes from Mesoflavibacter profundi, assembly GCA_964225135.1. Taxonomy (GTDB): domain Bacteria; phylum Bacteroidota; class Bacteroidia; order Chitinophagales; family Saprospiraceae; genus AM-2324. The sequence goes on along the minus strand of CAXQNQ010000062.1, from coordinate 14,280 downwards.
TCTTCAAGGCCTGAAGCAGTCCAAGATTGACCCCAATCTGAACTTTTATATATACCCATCCCTGCATATGATGAACGGCTGGAGTTAACCTCTCCAGTGCCGGCATAGATAGTTCCTGAGTCCCAATCAACCGCAATGTCTCCAATGGTTATTACAATTTGATTATCAAAGAGTGGAGTAAAGGTAGTTCCGTTATTTTGTGTCCTAAATATTCCTCCTGAGGCATAGGCAACAAAGAAATCCGATGGGTCGGATGGGTTGACGTCAATATCAGAGACGCGTCCGCTCATAACGGTTGGTCCTATATTTTCGAATGCTACCCCTTTAAAAATTGAATTAGCGGACAGGTTTTGTCTTTGTTCAAAACTTTCCATTCTGCTTTCTGCAGAACTTACTGCTGGTTGGGCAGCTAGGAAAAAAGGAGTTGAAATCAAAAAAGCAAGGAAATAAGTAGGTTGTAGGCAACCCATTAATCTATTACGTTGATACATGGATGTAATTTTGGTGATTGAAAAAAGTGGCAATCCATTCGCCAATTGGAATTTAATGATTTTTGTTCAATCGGAGAGACAAATCAAAATTATTTTGATTCTGAGCAAATTAATTTAAAAATATATGAATGATTACTATTTTTAGGTAGGGAATAGAATTATCAACCTTCCAATTTTACATTCATACTATTCCTCATCTACTGTTTGTTACATCCAAAACCCTGAAAAGTATTTTCAGGATTGGGAGACTTCCAGCTGAAGTTCTTCCAAATGAACATTTTAAACACTCAATTTCATTATGAAAAAGCAATTAATCCCATTGTTTTTCCTCGCTATGGTATTAAATACAAATGCCATTGGAAAAATTGGAAACAACTCAAATCCTTCCCTGATTACAATCGATGCTATTTGTAATGCATCCATACAAGTTGAATTAGACGGTTCCGGAATGGCTACCATTCTGGCTGAGGATATTGATAATGGTTCTACTTCTAATCAAGGCCCAGTAAGTTTGTCCATTGATATTTCTGATTTTAATTGTTCCAATATTGGAATTCCTGTTACCGTTACTTTGACTGTTGAAGATGGTACAGGAGATACTGCAACTTGTACTTCGGAAGTTTCAGTAATTGATGCACAAGCTCCTGAGTTTGACTGTGCTGATCTTAGCATAGATGTAGGAGATGGTGCTACTCATGAGGTTATTGTAAATGATATCATTTCAAATTTGAATGATAATTGCGCTATGACTATTACTACTGGATTTTTGTCTGACTTTAGCGGTTGGATAGAAGAAACGAGTGCTGCAAATGTGAATTTGAATAAAGTGGAGTTTGTGGATGCTAATACTGGATGGATCATTGGTAATACCGGTAGTATTCAAAGTACAACAAATGGCGGTGCCTTTTGGGTAAATCAAATTATTGGGGTAAATGACCTTTATGATTTAAGTTTTGCCAATGCAACTGATGGTTGGGTTGTTGGTAATAATAATACCCTCCTCCATACTTCAGATGGAGGATTGAATTGGACTACACAAAGTACTCCTGCAACAGCAACGGTGGTATTAAATGCAGTTGATTTTATTGATTCATCCAATGGTTGGATTGTTGGATCTGCTAATACTGTGTTACATACTACAGATGGAGGAGCGAACTGGACACAAGTCAATTCTACTGGAGGAGCATTCTATAAGCGAAGTGTTTTCTTTTTAGATCTTAATCAAGGTTGGATTTCTGGTAATAATGGGACTGTATTAAGCACAATAGATGCTGGTGTGACCTGGACAGATATTTCTGTACCAAGTTCAGAGCATATTCGCAAAGTTCAATTTGTAGACCCTAACACGGGCTGGGTTATTGGTAATAATGGTTCTATTTTTCATACTACAGATGGAGGAACCACTTGGATGGCTCAAACTAGTGGTACTTCTAATAACTTAATTGATATGGACTTTTACAATAACACCTCCGGGTATATTGTAGGTGCCTTGGGTGTTGTACTTCATACGGCTGATGCAGGTGCTACCTGGAGTCCTATACAACCTACTCCCAATCCAAATAGTATCTTTTTTAGAGGTGTTTCAGCGCTAGGAGAACAGGAGGTAACTATCGTTGGGGGACTTGGTAGGGTGTTTTCTTATTTCAATGGTATCATTGAAGAAAATAGCTTGGAGTTTGCATGTGAAGATTTAGGTGAAATAAGCTTAACTGTTTTCGCAGAAGATGAAAACGATAATAGATTAACATGTACGGTGACCTTAACAGTAGAAGATCTTCAAGCTCCTATGGCCATGTGTCAAAATGTATCCGTCTTTTTGGATGCCTCAGGAACATTTATTTTAGATCCAGCGGCTTTTAATGCGGGATCATTGGATGCTTGTTCAGATTTGACCTTAGCCATCAATCCAACTACAGTTGATTGTTCATTAATAGGGGACCAAATGGTTACGCTGACTGTAACGGATGAATCCTCTAATATGCAAACCTGTAATGCAACAGTTACAGTAGGAGATAATATTGCTCCTGTTATTGAGTGTCAAAATGTTGAAGTTATTCTAGACCAAAATGGAGTGGGTAGTATTGCTGAAACGGATGTTTTAGTTGCTGTACTTGAAAATTGCGCATCTTATACTACAACATTTGACCAAGGAACATTTTCATGTGCTGATTTAACGAATTCACCTATCGAAATTACAGCTACTGTATCAGATGCAAATGATAATTCTTCCACTTGCCAGGTAGATATTACCATTATAGATAACCTTGAGCCTGAACTAAGCTGCCAAACAAATTATAACTTAGAATTGGATCCTGTTACTGGATTGGCTTCCCTTGCGGCATCAGATATTATTATCAGTTCCAATGATAATTGTTCCGATGAGCTCGATTTTGTATTGAGTCAAGATCAATTTGATTGTAGCTTATCTGAAGTTACAGTTACCCTTACGTCTATTGATGAATCCTCAAACGAAAGTACATGTGATGTTGTGGTATCTATAAATGATTCGACCGATCCAGAATTAACTTGTTTTGATTATACGGTATATCTACCTCAGGAAGGATTTACAAACTTAACTGCGGACAGTTTAGCTACATTCTCGGATAATTGTAGTGTTGTGTCAGCCATTATTTCATCACAATTATATGATTGTGATAATCTTGGGGTTAATGATATTACGGTTACTGTAACAGATGCAACTGGAAATTCTAGTTCTTGTATGTCTCAAGTAACAGTTGTTGACCAAATAGCTCCAGTTGTTACATGTAACTCAGCTGCTTTGCAATTAGATGATCAAGGTGAAGCCATTTTGACTTCGGCTGATATTGTAAGTGCTGTTGAGGAGAACTGTGGAGGCTATGAGGTCGATTTTAGTCAAAGTTTATTCACTTGTTCAGATATAGATTTATCTCCAATAGCTGTATTGGTGATCTTTACAGATGACTCATCGAATGCATCCACTTGTACGGTAGATATTAGTATTCAGGATGAATTGAATCCTGTTATTACTTGCGAGACCTCTGTAGAGGTGTTCTTGGATGATATTGATGGAACAGGAAGTATTTCGATAAATGATATCCTCTTATCTGATTCTGATAATTGTTCTTCGACGCTTTCCTACAGCTTGACAGAAACGGAATTTGATTGTTTAGATGTTGCTGTATTAGTTACACTGACTGCATCGGATGAATCTGGAAATGCTACTTCTTGTGATGTTTCAGTGGAGGTAATAGATAACACAGCTCCCGAATTAACTTGTCAAGATTATATAGTGTTTTTACCTGCATCTGGATTAACCATTTTGACAACAGATAGTATAGCAACGTTCACCGATAATTGTTCTATTGAGTCAACTAGTATGACTATTGAATTATTTGATTGTGATTTATTGGGATTAAATATTGTAGAAGTAACTGCTGTTGACCCGTCTGGAAATGAAAGTACTTGTAGCTCCTCGGTGGTTGTTATTGATAACTTAGCTCCTGAGGCTAATTGTCAACCTTTAACTGTACAATTGGGTGCAAGTGGAACAATAGTTGTTGATCCTGCTTTAGTCGATAATGGTTCTTTTGATAATTGTGATGAAGTAATTTTTTCTTTGAGTTCGTTTACATTTGATTGTTCAAATGTAGGGGTGAACCCTGTTCAACTGACAGTAACGGATATCTCAGGGAATAGTGCTATTTGTGCTACAACGATTGTTGTTGAAGATACTATGGCACCTAGTCCGGATTGTTTCCCTTTTATTACTTTACCTCTTGATACTGAAGGAAATCTTGAGGTTTTAGTTTCTGACGTAGATGCAGGTTCAGAAGACAATTGTTCTATAAGCAGTAGTATAGTATCTCCTTCAAGTTTTGACTGTGATACCAATAGTCCTGTCCAAGTTACACTAACATTGACTGATCCAAGTGGACAATCTGCTTCTTGTCAAACATTAGTATCTATAATCGATGATATAGCACCTGAAATGACATGTGTAGAAACATTCGATGTTATGTTGGATCCATCCGGAAATGGGACTTTGTCCTCAACCGATGTGGTTTTAAGCTTAACGGATAATTGCGGGAGTACATCTGTTCAATTATCAGCAAGCACATTTGATTGTACTGATGTCGGAGAAATTATTGAGGTAGAAGTCGTAGGAAGTGATGATACAGGTAATACATCAACTTGTCAGGTTGCTATAGTTGTTATGGATAATATTGATCCAGTCCTAGCTTGTCAGGATATAACGGTGGATTTAGACCAGAATGGATCGGTTATTATTGAACCAGCAGATCTAGTGAATAATGTATTTGAAGCTTGTGGTCTAGAGAGTATTGCATTAGATCATACCACTTTTGATTGTTCACATATTGGAATCCAAGATGTCATTGTAACGGTTGAGGATATTCATGGAAATATTTCAGCTTGTTTCCAACAAGTTACCATAGAAGATAATGAAGAACCGGAGGTGATTTGTCAAGATATTTCCTTGAATTTAGGTTTTGGTGGTTCTATTGAAATAGAGCTAGGTGATGTATTTATTTCAGCATCGGATAATTGTTCTGAACCTATTGTTTCAATTAATCAAACGATTTTTGCTTGTGAAGATGTAGGTATAAATGAGCTTGTAGTATTAGGCATTGATGAATCAGGTAATGAAGGAAGTTGCATTGCTCTAGTAACTGTTGAAGATAATATCCCACCAGCGGTCATGTGTCCTAATACTATCACAGAAGAAGTAGATGATTTCTGCTCATTTGAAGTCCCTGATTATATTAATTTGATTAGTACAGCAGATAATTGCACACTTGCTGGTGAATTTGTTATAGAACAAATGCCAAGTATTAATTCTACCATTCAAGGTGCAGGCCATTATGAACTTACTTTCCTAGTGGAAGATGTGAATGGAAATCAGACTCCTTGTGTAACTCAATTCATTTTAGAGGATAACATTGACCCTGTTATTGTTTGTAATGATTTGGATATTGCATTAGAAGCAGATGGCGTTATGTCTTTGCCCCTAGACGCAATTGGATTAGGTAGCTTTGATAATTGTAGTGCTGTGCTGGAATATGAATTGGGTCAATTCAATAGTTTTGACTGTTCAGATGTGGGTGAATTCGAAGTGGAATTATCCGTTTCTGATGAATCAGGTAATACCTCTTCTTGTACTGCTACCATAATTTTAATTGATAATACACCTCCGGTAGTCACCTGTAATGATGCTAATGCCTTTTTAGATGAAAATGGTGAGGCCACCTTGGGCATAAATACGGTTGAAAATATCTTAGGGGAAGCCCTGGATCCCTGTGGTGTTGTAAGTACTGTTTTGAGTTACACAGAGGTAGATTGTACTCATTTAGGAACTCAGGATATCGATTTAATTGTAACCGATGCTAATGGTAATCAGACTATTTGCACAAGCCAATTGACTGTATTAGATACGATTGCTCCCGACTTGATATGTCGAGATTTTGATGTGGCATTAGGAGATGCTGGTACAGGTATATTATTACCTGAGGATGTTATTTTCCAACTATCCGATGCCTGTGGTATTGCAGTTACCTTACTTTCTGAAAACACTTTTGACTGCTCAGATATAGGTACCCATACCGTTCAGTTGAGTGTGTTCGATAATGGAGGCAATGAAGTCACTTGTTTGAGTGAAATAGAGGTGGAGGACCAGGCAGTCCCTGAGATTACTTGTCAGAATGCTCAAGTTGTTTTGGACGATACTGGAACTTACCACTTAGAATTAGATGAGGTGCTAGTGGAGGCTATTGATTTGTGTGGAGAAGTGACATTTAGTTATGGTCCAAATATATTCTCTTGTACAGATGCTGGAGTGAATATTATTAATGTAATGGCCACCGATGAAGCAGGAAATACCAGTACTTGTAGTCCTTTAGTCTTTGTATCTGATTTAATAGAACCACAAGCTATTTGTACGAATTTGAATGTTGAATTGGATGAAAATGGTATGGCTAATCTACTTCCAGCTGATTACGCAGGTCTGTCCTCAGATAATTGTGCCTCTATTCAAGTGGTTCCACCACAAATTAATGTGGACTGTTCTCAATTAGGTCCCAATAATTATCAAATTAATGTTTTTGATCCTGCAGGAAACTCTGACCAGTGTATGGTTAGTATTCAGGTTTTAGATTTATTGGGCCCTGAATTAAATTTACTAGATACCTTTGTCTTAACCTTGGATGCCAATGGTTTGGGTTCAGTAAATATCAATGATGTGGATGTGTCCTCTCAAGATAATTGTGGAAGTTTTGACATGGGCTTTGATGAGACTACACAAATTCAGACTTTAGATTTTGATTGTGACGATGAAGGTTTCCATGTTATAGGTGTATTTGCCTCGGATGAATCTGGAAACTTAGCCTTCACAACTGTTGTCATTGAGGTAATCAAAAGTGGAGGATGTGAACCTACTATTGATGAAGTCATTCTAGCAGGTAAAATTTATCGATCGGATAATTTGAATAGTGCCGTACCAAATACTGAGGTCAATCTCTCCAATGGAGTAAGTCAAAATACGGATTTAAATGGAGCTTATTCATTTGCGGTATTAGCAGATTCTAATTATGTGATTACTCCATTCCGAAATGATGATTTGCTAAATGGAGTAACTACCTTGGATTTAGTAACTATTCAAAGTTGGATTCTTGGCCTTTCTGATTTCGATTCTCCTTATCAGATGATTGCGGCTGATGCGAATAATTCAGAATCAATTACTACGCTAGATATTGTGGTTATTCAAAAGGCTATACTTGGCTTAGAAACGGAATTCTTGAATAATACCAGCTGGAGATTTGTGGATGCAGCATATAATTTCCCGAACCCTAATAATCCTTGGGCTAATGGCGGTTTCCCAGAGTCTATAGCTTTAGATGCTGTAGCTTCAGATACCTTAGGTTTAGATTTTGTAGGTATAAAGATTGGAGATATGAATTACACTGCCATCCCATTGCAAGATGATTCAGATATCGTTACGCGCAATAATAGCACGCATACTTTGAAAATAAACGATGAATTAATTGAAGCGAGGAATAGCGTTAAGGTAAGTATTGAAGCGGATTTAGAAGGATTCAAGGGTGCACAATTTGCTTTAAGATTAGATCCAGATCAGGTAAGATTTATAGATTTGAGTTCGGAGTTAATTAGCGATCAACACTATCGATATGATCCTGTAAATGGAGTACTCTATTTTAGTATTTTGTCCAATTTATTTGAGGACAGTAATAAACTCTTGGAGCTTGAATTGGAGATATTAAAAACATGCCTTTTAAGTGAGGCTATCCAACTTCAAGAAACATTAATGACAACAGAGTGGATTACTGATCTTTCCAATGTTCAGTCTATAGCGCTGGAATTCATACCTGAGGATATTCATTTAGATGCTTTGCTTCAAGTCAGTCCAAATCCATTTTATGATCAGGTTTATTTTAATCTAGATTTGGGTGAAGCAGCCCATGTTCGATTGAGTATAAGAAATCAGTTAGGGCAACTGGTTTACGAGGAAGAGGGAGCATACTCTGACGGATTGTGGCAGTTGCCAGTTCGCTTAGAACATCAAAGCGGGGTACTATTTTATGAATTATTCATAGATGGCGCATCTACTTCAAGTGGTATGATTATTAAGCTTTAATTAAAAAAGCTAATCCAATTTGGATTCGCTTTTTTTTATGGTAGAATATCTTTACCAATTAATTCGTCACCTTTCTCTGCAAGTAGTTGTTTGAGCTGATCAAGTTTAAGATTACTATTAGCGGATAACAAGACGAATTCATCTTCCATATGGCCAATTAGCACTACTTTTTTGATCTTGTTTCTTCTTTCTTTTATTAGAATACTAATTTTTTCATTTTCCGTATTCACTTTAATTAATGGCTCCATTTTATTATTGACTCTTTTAAAAAGTCTCGCTGTACGCTCAGATTCTATGAATTTTTTATCTGCTGTAGTAACGACACGTAGCGCATTTATCTTTTTAATGGAGCGGTATAGTCGTTTATCGCCAGTTTCTTCGATAAGACTTTTTTTAGCAATCAATGCACCCAAGTCGATCAAAATACCAGGAAGATTTACCTTGGTTGTTTGTTCAGATCTGTGGGCTTTTCTGTATAATTTTCTGATTTCACTGCTTTGCGCTTGTATAAATATGGTACAGCACATGAACAAGATAAAGGGTACTAATTTTTTCATTACTATTTTATTTATTTGAGTTTTCGAATGATTCAGATAGCTTGTTGACTTTTTCCAAGTCTATATTTCCCGTAAAACTTAGTAAAACGAAATCTGTACTTTGTCCACCTATAAGCATAATAAGTTCATTGATCTTATCTGCTTCTTCTTTGATTAAAAAGTCGACCTCATCTTCTCCTTTGTTATTAATACGCATGAGTAGTTCGTAATCTGCCTTTTTAAATGCATCTGTAAATTCAGTATACAGATCTAAAGTGCCTTCCTCAGCAACTAAAATTCTTAAACTAGTTAAATCTTCTACCATCTCACTGATAGCTTCTGACTCTTTGTCCTCTAGGTTCAAATCCATTTGCTTAAACATGGAAAAGAATCTTGGGGAAATAAAGATAGAGGTGACTTGTTCGTGTTCACTATACTTTTGGAAAAAGCTATTGACCACGTCTGCTTGTGCTTGAAGCCCTTGAAAAAGGCCAGCTACAACAAATAATAATGAAAATAATATTGGTCTCATGATATTGAATTAATCTTTGATAAGTTTACTGGCACGTTTCATTCCATTCACACCTTTTTCAAGGGTTTCAGTACTGTTATTAAATTTATTCGAAAGCAATTCTAAAGCAATTAATGTCTGCTCTAGTGCTTCCTCTTCGGATGCTGGTTCAAATTGCTCCATAGCGAAATCAGTTGAATTAGTTTGAATAATGGACTGACCAAAGAACGCAATGGTAATGCCAATCAAAAGACTTGCCGCTATATTGCGCCACAGATGTAATGAACGTCGTTTGGCTGTGGCATTAAAATCAATTTTCTCTAATGGATCTGCTTGCATTTCTGGAAACTCTAACCATACTTGATCTTTGAAAATAGCTTCGAAAGGCTGGTGTTCTGGATGCACATCCGAACCAGCGAAATAATTTTCTAAAGCTTTTTCTTCAATGGGGTTGGTTTCTCCTTTAAAGTATTTTTCTAATAGGTTATCCCAGTTTTCCATAACTATGATTTTGCTCTTGTTTTAGAAAAAGTGCTTTTAGGCTCTTTCGAGCTCTGAAGACATTTACTTTAACACTTGATTCATTCATGTTTAAATATGTCGCAATCTCTTTGTAGGTCAATCGATCAGATTCTCGTAAAGTAAAGCAGGTAGCTTGCACTTCTGGTAGCTTTTTCAAAAGCTCAAAGATTCTTTGTGTTACATTTGCTGTACTCGTTTCATCTGTAAGATCCTCCTCAACTGGAGCGACTTGAAGTTGTAATTCTGCTCGTTGCCTTTCCAATTTTTTTATTCGGTCAAAAGCTAGATTTCTGAGTATAGTACAAAGCCAAGCTTTTACATTTTCTACCTCCTTTAGTCCAACTCTATTCCTCCATGCCTTGAGATAGGTATCTTGGACCAAATCTTCTGCTTCTTGTTCTTGTCGCATCATTTTTTTAGCAACAAAAAACAGTAGATTTTTATAGGGGAGAACAAGTTCCTTAAATTCCTTTTCTGTCATATGTGTGGGGTACTAATTTGCTCTAAAGAAACCTTAAAAATTAAAGAATGTCATCTCTAAATTCTAGACCTTCTATATCAACATCTATTTTTTGAAGAGACTCCTTAGAGAAATGTCCTTTCACTTGTGCAAGTATGAATTTTTCTTTCCCATAAACAGTGGCTACTAGATTAGTAAAATAGCCATCTTCTTCAATTCCAAAGAACTCAATGAGTTGACCATCCTCTTTAATACTTCCAAGCAATTCCATAGGTCTTTTATTCAATGATTGCTTTAACTCATCTATCTTTTTCTTAGCTGGAACCTGATTCTTTTCTATACTCAACAATCGAAGACTTTCGAATTTTGCATCTTTATCGCCTACTGCTAAATTCAGTGCAAATCCACCTAGGTTTAGAACAGTATTTGCGTCATCTTGACCATACTCTTCAAAAAAGCGATCAATCTCACTTACCGTTTTAGCTTGTGCATCCTGAACACAGGATTGCTGGGCCACAGCAAAAAGACTTACGAATAAAACACTTGCAAAAGATCTCCATTTCATATTGTTGGGATTTAGTTTTAAATGAAGAGGAAGGCAAGGCTTCCTCTATGTATTTATTTGTCGGTTGTTTCTATTTCTTTAGCTAATTCTCTGACCTTATCTAAGTCTATATTGCCTTTGAAACTAAGTAGGACAAAATCCTCCTCTTCACCACCAACTAGCAGCAGCAAATCGGTTATGACATTATTTTTTTCTTTAATCAAAAAGTCCATATCGCTCTCTCCCTTGCTATTCACTTTCATTAGAACTTCGTAGTCTGCTTTTGAAAATTGACTGGCAAAACTATCATAAAGTCCTGGATCTGGATTTTCAGCAACCAAAATTCTTAATGAACTAAATTCATTCGTGAATTGCATGATTTTTTCCGCATCCTCGTCTTCCATATTAAGGTTCATTTCCTTTACAATGGAGAACATTTTAGGTGCTACATATATAGATGTAAACTGATCATTATCACTATACTTTTCGAAGAATGATTGGATGAAATCATCTTGTCCAAAAGTGGTTGAACTGAACCCCGCAATAAAAAGAACTATTAGAAATCTAAGTTTCATGTGTAATGTGTTTAAATTTTTAGTAATAAAAACAGATAGTCGACTTTCTTTTCATTTGTTTAGACGAACGGATATATAAAGGGTTACACTTTGGTCAAAAAAAATAGATTTTTTTTCAAATGGCTGTGGTTAAAATGAAATATTCAAAACTTTCCTGCATTTTAGCAGAAATAAAGCACTGCGATTTTGATGGGTTTTAGGAAATTGGATAAGCTTTTATTAGTCTCTTTTGCACCGCCATTCATTGCAACCTTTTTCATTGCATTGTTCGTATTGGTTATGCAAAGTTTATTTCTTGCCTTAGATGATATAGCAGGGAAGGGGGTTAGTTTTTTCTTTATTATGGAAATGTTGGGTTATATGTCTGTGGCCCTATTTCCTATGGCGCTCCCGATTGCTATTTTGATTTCGACTGTTATGGTTTTTGGAAACCTCGGTGAATCCTATGAATTGTCTAGTATCAAATCTGCAGGTGTTTCCCTCTTGAGAATTATGCGTTCCATTATTTGGGTCGGGTTCTTGATAGCCCTGTTTTCCTACTTCAGTTCTGATGTAATTTCTCCTATGTCGACGCTTCAGTTCAAGAGTAGATTATACGATCTTAAACACCAAAAGCCTACACTCTCCCTCACAGAAGGTGTGTTTAATGATGACTTCAATGGTTATTCTATACGCATTGGTGAAAAGAATGAAAAAACAGGCGCCTTGAAAGATGTCCTACTAATAGACTTTAAGGATGCCAATGTGGGAACCATGATGGAAGTAGTGGCACAAGATGGAAAAATGACTGTAACAGAAGATGGTCGTTATCTTATTATGGAGCTGTATGATGGTTGGCAATATCATAAGGATGGGAGAGAGAAAAAAGCGATGCCTTTCACTAGGACTTCTTTCAAGAAATTTAGAAAGGTTTTTGATTTAGGGGAGTTTGACTTAGATCAAACCGATCAGGATTTATTTAGAGACCATCATTCTATGCTATCGGTGGGTGATTTGATTGATAAGGTAGATACATCAAGAGTTGCGGTTTTTAAACGAATGGATGTACTTAAAGAAAACCTAAATGGAACATTGTTTCCCAAAGAGGGTAGTGAATCGGATGAAGAAAATGAGGAACGTAGTTTAAATGCAGATGTAATTTCATCGGCTCAAGTCAAAAGATTAGATCAAAGCGATCCCACTAAGCCCAGGCAAAGAAATAGAACTAGTCTTAATGAAGCTGGACCAATCAAGAAAGAAGAAAGAGCCTCATCTAAAGTTGGATACAGAAAGCATTTGGATAGCCTGAATGTGTTGCCTTATATCCTTACGTTTAATGAGCGTGAACATAAAAAGATTGTTTTAAAGGCTAAAACAATGGTTCGATCTGCACATGCTCAGGTGAAAGCGGGTGAGAAGCAAGTTAGTAGACGACTGGATAAGTTAGTAGATTATCAATTCCAATTACATCATAAGTTTTGTTTAGCAGCAGCCTGCTTTGTATTTGTTTTTATTGGTGTACCTATGGGTGCCATTGTGCAAAAAGGTGGATTTGGGTATCCATTACTGGTTTCCATTACATTCTTCATTCTGTTTAATATGGCTATTATTTATGGTAAAAAGTTGGCAGAAAAATTTGTTGTGGATGTAGTTTTTGCGGCCTGGCTACCTTGTATAGTGATGATTCCATTCTGTATTTTGTTAACATGGATGGCCATGCATGATCGGAAGTTGAAATTGAATGTAGGCTTACTAGTTGAGCGCTTGGTAAGTGTTTTTAAGGGGAAAACAAGATGATAGGAGTAGTAAAAAACAATACAGTGTTTACGATAGGTTGGGCTATCTTTTTGGTTATGTGCCTAGCGTTGCTGATGCTGGGTGAGCAGGGTGATTTTATCCGTTTTTTTGCTGATAACCGTAGTGTTGTTGGAGATAGTCTGTTTAAATATGGTACGCTATTAGGAGAGGAACCAGCTTATGTAATTATAGTAATACTCTTGCTCTTCGTTGGTGTAGGTAGAGCTATTATTACTGGCTTAACTGGCATAGTTGTGATGATCAGTGCATATCCTTTGAAGCATTTTTTTAGCCATCCTAGACCTAAATTATTTTTTGAAGATTTAGGAGAATTACCTCAGTTGGCCATGGTGGAGGGGGTAGAACTTCATGGACAATTTACAAGTTTCCCCTCTGGACATACTATGTCCGCTTTCGCCTTGTATGGAATTTTAAGCTTAATGTTTGGTCAGAAAAATAAAGCTTTGGCCTTTGTTTTTATTAGTTGCGCCATATTGGTTGCCCTATCAAGGGTTTACCTCATGCAACATTTTGTGAAGGATATTTTCTTTGGAGCTATTTTAGGGTACCTGGTGGCTATTGTCATGTATGCTTTACTTCAGCGTTTAGAAACATTTACATTCATGAAGAAAAAAATTAGCTTCTAGACTTTGAGCTTCTTTTTTTAACGGACCATGTTACTAGCGTTTCAGAGAGCAAGTTGCCTTGGGCGTCTTTTCCTATACTCTTTAAGGTAAATGTTTGTGGCTCATTCGTTTCAATGGCTTTATTGACCATCTCCTGTGCCTTTTTATTTTCCGCACAAGTGAAAAAAGCGGTTTGGTTAGCTTTCTTATGAAATGTAGTTTCAATTTTCACCAACAGCATAGAAGTGGAGGCTTTACCTGTTATAGCCACAGCAGTAGGTAGACCAGTTGATAATTCTGCAGCGGCACATTGTGCAGCAAAGTAGATGGATTTAAAAGGATTTTTACTAAACCAGGAATATGGTAGTTGGACTACACAGTGCTCTTCGTTTATATGGTTTACCCTACAACCAAAAAACCATGCGCCAGGTAAATTTCCGAGCAGATATAAGCTGAACTTCAACCTATTTTGTAAATCTTTCATTTGCTTTTTAGCTTGACTTGTTAATCGAGGTAAGGCCATATATTTATAATTATAAGGTTACTTAATTAGGGATATTATACTTTTTTTGTCCTATTCTTAAATTGAAT
>CAXQNQ010000061.1:0-5814 GCA_964225135.1 Mesoflavibacter profundi | reverse complement strand
ATCGAGGCCTTTCAGAAAATCGGTAAAAAATTAAAGCAGAAAGAAAATCGTATTCGAGCGGAACACCAGGCTGAGTTGGCTGAATTAGAGGGATTATACGAGGACGAAATCAACAAACAAAGGGCGGCTATTGACACTATGTCTGCCGAACAAGCTAAAAGAGCAGCTTTATTAGCCCAACAAGAACTCATTAACCTAAAACTAGAAAGCAAGATCGAAAAAGATTCCTTAGAATTGATGGCCATCAATTCGGAATTGAAAGAGGTAGAGGCAACTAATATGTATCAAAAGGCAGAGAACGAGCGAATACGCTTATTATTCCTTTTGGTAGGGGCAGTAGCTGTAGGATTATTACTTGTACTTATAGTTTCTATCTCCTTGAGTAGAAAAGTTCGTAATGAGAAGAAGAAATCAGACGCACTATTAGGTAATATTCTTCCTAAACATATTATAGAGGCGCTTAAGGGTAAATCCGTTAACAAAGGAGGCGAAATTATTGCTAAGAAGCATAATAATGTCTCTGTTATGTTTTTAGATTTTAAGGGATTTAGTTCATTTGCAAAAACAAAGAAAGACAACCCTAAAGAAGTGGTCCAATTGTTAAATGCCTATTTCAAAAGATTTGATGATATTATAGTCAATAAATATAATCTGGAGAAAATTAAAACAATAGGAGATGCATATATGTGCGCTGCTGGTGTTCAGCCTAGTGTGGGCGATAGATATCAGTATAAACGGCAGCAAGCTGAGCAATTAGTACATGCAGCCCTTGAAATCAATCGATTCGTAAAAAACGAGGCTATTATAGCTCAGCATAAGGGTAAACCATATTTTGATTGTCGAATAGGCATACATACTGGTGATGTAATTGCTGGGGTGGTAGGAGAGAAGAAATATGCGTATGATATCTGGGGCGATACCGTGAATACTGCTTCCAGGGTTGAGTCTAATGGAAAAATAAATACAGTTAATGTTTCTGAAAATACCAAGGAAATGTTAGACCATAAATTCAACTTTGGGGAAGCTCGAATCGTTCAGGCGAAAAATATTGGTGACCTCAATATCTATGATGTAAGGATGTAAAAAAGGGGATGATTAATCATCCCCCTTTTATTTATTTCTTCATATCCGCGTAATGCTTATAGAAATATGGTATGGTTTCAATCCCTTTATAGTAATTGAACAATCCATAGTGCTCATTTGGAGAGTGGATATCGTCCGAATCTAATCCAAAACCCATCATAACCGTCTTTACACCAAGAACATGCTCAAATAAAGCCACAATTGGAATGGATCCACCACCTCTTTGAGGTATTGGTTCTTTCCCAAAAGTTTCAACCATAGCACTTGCAGCTGCTTTGTATTCTGGAGTGTCTGTAGGTATAACTACTGGCTCACCTCCATGATGCGGCTTTACTTCTACCTTCACACTCGCAGGAGCGATAGATTTAAAGTGCTTGGAAAACAATTCAGTTATCTCATCAGAAGTTTGATTAGGTACTAATCTCATAGAGATTTTTGCATAGGCTTTTGAAGGAAGAACAGTTTTCGCTCCCTCACCTGTGTATCCACCCCAAATTCCGTTTACATCTAATGTTGGCCTAGTTGACGCACGCTCTAAGGTAGTATAACCAGTTTCTCCGTGTACATCCGCTACATCCAATGCTTTTTTATAATTCTCTAAGCTAAATGGCGCTTTATTCATGGCAGTTCGCTCTTCCACACTCAAATCTACTACCTGATCATAAAAGCCAGGAATAGTGATATGGTTATTTTCATCTGTTAGAGAGGCAATCATTTTGGATAAAATGTTGATTGGATTTCCCACAGCTCCACCATACACACCAGAGTGTAAATCTTTATTTGGACCAGTAACTTCTATTTCTAGATAACTCAGGCCACGTAGACCAACAGAAATAGATGGTGTATCATTAGCAATAATCGAAGTATCAGAAATGAGCACTACATCACATGCTAACATGTCCTTCTGTTCTTCACAGAAAGTTCCAAGATTATCAGAGCCAACTTCTTCTTCTCCCTCGATCATGAATTTTACATTACAAGCTAATTCACCACTCGCATGCATAGCTTCAAATGCTTTTACATGCATAAACATCTGACCTTTGTCATCACATGCTCCTCTAGCAAAAATAGCACCCTCTGGATGAAGGTCTGTTTTCTTAATTACTGGCTCAAAGGGTGGTGAGTCCCACAGGTCTATTGGATCAGGTGGTTGAACATCATAATGTCCGTAAACTAGGACTGTAGGTAAGCTAGGATCAATCATCTTTTCTCCATAAACAATGGGATGACCCTTTGTCTCAAATATCTGAACCTTGTCTGCACCAGCAGAAGTAAGACTTTTTGCCACAAAAGCAGCTGTTTTTTGAACATCTCCTGCATAGGCTGGATCAGCACTTACAGAAGGGATTTTCAATAAATCCAATAGTTCGTTCAAAAACTTCTCCTTGTTGTCTTGAATGAATTGTTGCGTCTTTTGCATATTGTTTAAACACTATTTTTTTGCTAAAAATATACCCATTAGGTATAGCCAAAGCAAATATAGTGAATTCCAATACAAAGCCTTATTTCATCTATTGATAATGCTGTATTATGAGGGCTTCAAGATCCTTTTCTTTGATCTTACGAGTTAGATTTCCATTATGAGCCATACTAATTATTCCCGTTTCTTCAGAAACCACAAAGGCTGTGACCTCTAAACGCTCTGTTACCCCTACTGCAGCTCGGTGCCTTAGCCCCAATTTGTAGTGTAGATTAGTTTCCACGGTAAGCGGAAGTATACAGGAAGCCGATAGTATTTGATTATTTCTCATGATGACAGCTCCATCGTGTAATGGGCTGTTCTTATTAAAAATACTTTCTAGTAAAGGTTGACTTATTTCTGCTCGAAGGACAATACCTGTTTGTTGAATGCCATCTGTTTCAACACCTCCTGAGAAAATAATTATAGCCCCCGTTTTAGTTTTTTGAAAGCTTAACAAGGTGTCCTTAATAATAGTCACATAAGGTTCATATGCTTCTCCCTTTCGCAGATTTCGATCCAATATTCTTTGCAAAAATCCAGGTCGTTGTTTTAAGGTTGTTCTTCCTACCAATAATAAGAATCTCCTAACCTCTGGCTGAAAAATGATAATTAAGACGATAACTCCGACGCTGACTAATTGGTCTAGTAGTACCGTTAATAATTCCATCTCTAATTGTCCAACTAAGGCCCATATTAAGTATAAGGTGACTACTCCAATAAAAATATTGAACGCAATACTACCCTTGAGTAGATTATAAATCCGGAATATCAGATACCCCACAATAAGGATATCCAGTACGTCCCAAATACTAATATCGATGAATCCTATATCGAACATAGACCTTTAATATGCGTTAAATATCTCTAAAAGAAGCTCAAATGGCAAGTTTGAGCGCATACTATTCTAATAGAAATACGTTTATTTGCGGTGTAATTGTTTGTATTTTAATAAATTATATCTGTCATTCTTGTTGCAAAACTGCCTAT
This sequence comes from Mesoflavibacter profundi, assembly GCA_964225135.1. Lineage (GTDB taxonomy): Bacteria > Bacteroidota > Bacteroidia > Chitinophagales > Saprospiraceae > AM-2324. Next base: position 2,282 of record CAXQNQ010000061.1, on the reverse strand, counting down.
AAAACCTTTATTTCTATAGCTAAGCACTCGTTTTGCATGATAACTGCCAAATGTATTGCCCCCAATTAATGTTTTCGACTATATATTTTGAGTAAAACTACTTTAAGATGAATAAACGGTTATCATTAATTAGTTTCATTGTTTGCCTGCTTTTCTCGGTGGCTCCTTCTATTTATGGGCAGGAGTTAACTACCAATGCAAAAGGGGAAAAAATAATACTGTATCCTGATGGCAGTTGGAAATACTTCAATAAACCACCCGTACAAGATCCATTTGGAGGCAATAAAAACAAAGGAGAGCAGTCCAATCCAAAAGCAAAAGAGGTAAACAACCAACAAGTTCAGAATAAAGAATATTTGACCATTCTAGTTAATGAAGCATATGCTTTACAAACTTCTCTGCAAAGGGAGTATGACATGCAGAAAAAAACGTTTGCCGCATTGAGTCAAAAGCAAATGGAATTTCTGAATGGAATAATAACCTTAACGGAGAAAGAACTAACTGATTTAAATCAGTCCTTATCGGAAGCTGAATTACAGGAAACCATCCAACTCAGTCGCTTAGAAAAGGTTGGTGAACTAGTGTTCATCACGGAACAACTATTAAAAGGTGAGCAAAATCAAATAGAGCAACTTTATACTAAATATGAGACTGTACGTTCAGATCTTCAGGTACTACTCGATCAAGTCATTGAAATGGAATCAAAAGAGGAAACTACTCCTAAACCTCAAAATAATAGTTCTTCTGAGCAAGTATCCAATAGCCAGTGTCAATTTGCTTTTAATGGAATAGACGCTATTACAGGAAAAACTCGTAGAACTTTGGCCCCGGAATTTTTATTTAGTTCTACGCCAGCTGAATTGAGATCTTATTTTCCCAATGGAGATTTGATTACCTGCCAAAGCTCTATAACAGAAATGGGGGGTGGTAAAGTATTTCTTTTGTTAGAGTTTACCATCCAATCTGCCAATGCAAACAATGCTTATGGAGGCGTGGCTCGGAATTCTGTCTTAACCTTCAGAACTTTTGAAGGAGATCAGGTTAGATTAGTTTGTACCAAGGGTGATGACGGTCATTATAATGATACCAAGAATGTTTATACCTTTAGAGCTCAATACCCTATTTCAAAAGGTGAGAACAAGGTCTTGAGCCGCTCAGAAATTGATCAAGTAAGAGTGGTCTGGAAAACAGGTTTCGAAGATTACGAAATACTAAATGTAGATTTTTTCATAAAGCAGTTAAATTGTCTGAAATAAATGGAGACGATAGAAAGAGGTAAACGAGTACTTGGGATTGATTTAGCAACAGATCCACGTTGGGTCAATCTGGCTGAATTAGAATTGGAAGAGATATTATCTGATCATGCTTATTGCGAGCAAAAGGCAACTACATCCTGTATTTCTCTTATCCAAAGGTATCCAGAACGCACAGAACTAGTACAAGAATTAATGCCTATTGTTACGGAAGAATGGGGTCATTTTAGACTGGTAGTAGCAGAAATGACGAAGCGCGGTATGTCCTTAGGTCGTCAGCGTAAAGATCAGTATGTTAATAGACTGCGTGACTTCATGAAAAGAGCGAATAATCGGGAGGAAAAACTCTTGCACGAATTGATGATATGTGCTATGATTGAAGCGCGTTCTTGTGAACGTTTTCGTCTATTATCCTTACATATTTCTGAGGAGGAACTTCAAACTTTTTATCACCGATTCATGGTCTCAGAAGCGGGGCATTACAAATTATTCTTAAAACTGGCCAAGTTGTATTTCACAGATGAAGTCGCTATAGCCAAGTGGCAAGAAATGCTGCAGTTTGAAGCAGAATTATTAACTGACATGGAAATAAGAGGGGATCGAATGCACTAATTCCTCAATTTAGTTTCTACCAAATTATGTAATACTTGACGGTCTACTCGATGACCTCCATGGAATACTTTGGTATCCGCAAATTCAATTTGATATAGATTTAAGTTGGCTTGATATTTTGATAGTGATTCTTTCGTAATGAATTCATCTTGATTACCACGGATGAATAGGATATCCAATGGATGTAGCAAGTCGTTGGCGCGTTTTGGATCAAGATCCTCTGGAATCATCCCCGCCCAAAGCCAAAGATGATCAGCTTTGATGGCCTGGTCAACTATCCATCTAGAAATTGTTGCGACACCTTGAGAAAATCCAAATAAGATTATTCAGCTTATCTAAGTCAAGTATTAGCTTTTTATCAAGAAAAATGTCCTAATGCTCAATTAATCTTATTTGGATTTTCTCAAGGTGTCGCAA
>CAXQNQ010000060.1:0-10640 GCA_964225135.1 Mesoflavibacter profundi | reverse complement strand
AACAAGAAGTAGACCCAGACAAAAGTAATAATGGAAAGACCCCTATCATGTATGCCATAAAATACAATCGAATCGATTTAATCCCTGTATTGATAGAATCGGGGGCAGATATTAACAAACGGAATTCTCAAAAACAATCCGCCTTAATCTATGCCTGTAAGGTTAACCAAGTAGAGGCTGCTAGCCAATTATTAGCTTTGAATGCCAACCCAGAGCTCCTAGATTATAAAAAACGTTCAGCTGCTTTTTTCGCAGAACAATCCGGCGATAAAGCGCTTATGAAGTTATTTGGTATAGCAGATACCTACCAGCTCCAACAAGATGGTCCGTATGTATTTTACCATAAGGATAATCAACTGCTTATTCAAGAAACAAAAGCGAAAGGAGATACTTACGACCTACAGCAAACGTATAAAGACCTTACAGCAAATGGTTCGACCTTATTCCGATGTGCTTCGGATCAGGGATTGGTCAGTCATCAATTTACAGTGCACTATAACAAGCAAGGGCCTCCAAAGTCTATCATGCTAGACAGCTTACCCGATGAGGTGTATGTATTCCCAGATATCAATGGTAATTTCCATGCTTTACGCACTTTTTTATTGGATAATAAGTTAATTGATATCAACTTGAATTGGATAGCTCAAGATGCACATGTGGTCCTATTAGGAGATGTTTTTGCTTATGGAGATAATGTCCTACCCTGCCTATGGTTGATTTATGAATTAAGCCAACAAGCGATTGCTGCAAAGGGAGGACTCCATTTGGTCTTAGGAAATAGAGACCTTGAAGTTCTAAATGGGCAAGCTAGTCAATTACATAAAAAGTATAAAGTACTAGCCCAATATACCAATCAAGATTTTGAATCCCTGTTTTCCACTAATAGTGTATTAGGTGATTGGTTAAGACAACAACCCTTGGTCCTTAAAATGGGTAAAACTCTTTTTGTGCATGCTGGATTAGAGCCTTTTATTAGCTCAGAAAATCTAACGGTTGATCAAATCAATGCCATCACAAAAAAAGGTCTCAACCAAGAACCGCTTGATGAAAAAGAATCGAGTATCTATAACCTATTGTTAAGTGAAAACGGCCCGAGCAACTCCAAGAGAATGGCAGAGGAAGAACTAGATGACAAAGAAGTAGAACAAATACTACAAACACTTGGAGTCGATTTAATTATTCAGAGTCAAAAGCAGGTGGATCGAAGTCAGTACATTTTAGAAAAGAAAGTACTGCTGATCAATACGCCTCAACCAAGCAGTTAAAAAGAGGGTCGTGCCACAGGTATTTTAATTAAGAAAGGGTATCCTTACATCTTAAAAGACAAGAAAAAAGTCATAGAAATCTGATATTTTCAGATATTCCATGAAAAGACTTCAGATTTCTAAATTTGAAATAGTAGCTTTGCTCAAATTATTGCAAGGCATGTTTAACAAACTTTTCTCTACACTATCTCTTTTTGCCCTTCCAATACTTCTATTGGCTCAAACACCAGTTGACATTAAAAATGAACAACTCGTTTTTGAAAGAAAAGGCAAGTCTATTGCTCCTGCCTACAAAGCAGGATTTACCATACCTGATCCAACTCCAGAGCCTAATTGGGATCCAAGCTTAGTTAATTTTGGGCAGGTGCATGCACCTAAGAAAGAAAATCTAAGTGCTTTTCAATTAGAAAAGCAGGAGGCTATGGAATTAAAAGGGCAGCAGGTTCCATCCAATGGGGAGACACAGCTTTTAAATGATACCATTGGACTGAAAATTGAGAAAAGGTTCCGAGTGAACTTAACTTCTTCGATTCCACCAGACAATACAGCTGCTATTTCAAATGATGGGCATATTGTATCGGTAGTTAATTCTAATATCTGTTTTGCGCAGGAAGACGGTACCATAAGTATTTCTAATCAAAGCTTAACCACCTTTTACGAGCCAATTATCAGTGAAATTTCCACTTTTATTTTTGACCCCAAAGTCATTTACGATCCAGAAGCAGACCGATTCATACTAGTACTCTTGAGTGGTAATAATTCGGCGACATCTAACTTAGTAGTATCCTTCTCTTCCAGCTCAGATCCGCTAGAGGCTTGGAATCATTACATTGTAGATGGAGACCCTTCAGATAAAGAGATTTGGACTGACTTCCCAAGTATTGGGCTTTCTAGTGAGGACTTTTTCATGAGCGGCAATTTGTTTTCAGACAATAATGGATTTGCCGAAACCGTGCTTTGGCAAATGGATAAGGATGCAGGATATGCTGGGGAGGATGAGATTGAAATGCTGGTATATGAGGATGTAAATTTAACCAATGGTAATAATGCATTTACGCTGAAGCCTACGGTGAATAGTTCTTCAGAATCATATGGCCCAAGTTTCTACCTAGTGTCTAATCGCTGGGGCGGAGGCGGAAGCATGTATATCTATGAGGTTAATGATCAAGTAGAAAATAATCCAACATTATCGGTTTTTAACGTAACTGGAGAACAGAACTTTACAGGTCCACCAAATGGAAATCAGCTAGGTTCCTCCAAGGTTATGGACACCGGTGATATTAGAGTTAAATCTGCTTTTATTCAAAACAATAAAGTTTTTGTTGCTTTCAGTGCCAATGCACCAAATGGGAACGCTGGGATTTATATAGCTAAAATCAATTTAGATGATTTTTCAGCGGAAACAGAGATTTTTAGTGAGTCGGGTTTTGATTGGGGACATCCATCTATTGCGCCTTTCGGCTATGATGAAACGGATGAAACTATCTTAGTTGGTTTCCTAAGAACTAATTCTACGATATACCCAGAAATGCGGGCTTTTGCGGTAGATGAAAACATGAATGCAACACCATCTGTATTAGTAAAATCGGGAGAGTCTCCTATTACAGTATTGGATGGTGACAACCAAAGATGGGGTGATTATTCCTTTGCTTTTAAAAGATTTAATGCAGATACACCTACGGTATGGTTTACTGGTTGCTATGGTTTGAATTTTGCTTATGGAAACTTTATTTCTGAAATTAAGCGGGTAGCAAATATGGGGGCTATATCAGCCGACTTTACTGCAACACCAACTTCAGGATTCAAACCTTTAGTAGTAAATTTCGAAGACAATTCCTCTGGAGAGGACCTATCCTACTTCTGGGAATTTGAATATGGTGACCCAGCTTACAGTACAGAACAAAACCCAGTAGTGAGTTATGACCAAATAGGTAACTTCAATGTGAGGTTGACTATCAATAATGGTCAAGATGCTCAAATCATCAAAGAAGAATACATAGAAGTTATTCCAGAAGGGATTCCACCAATAGCAGACTTCACCTCAGATGTAACAACAGGGACTGCTCCGCTAACTGTTCAATTCACTGACTTGTCCTTAAATGAACCCACAGAATTGTTGTGGCAGTTCTTTGGTGGTAGCCCAGGTTCTTCTACAGTTAGTAATCCTGTAGTCACTTACAATAATCCTGGAACATTCAAGGTAAGACTTAGTGCAGAAAATGAAGCTGGCTTTGATACAAAGATTGTCAACGGATATATTGTAGTAGAAGATCCTACCAATACATCAGCATTAAATGATGATCTGACAGAAACAAGTGTATTTCCTAACCCTGTTAGTGAACGATTTATGGTAGAATTTCATTTAAAAGAGAGAATGCTTATTTCGATAGATATATTAGACCAAACTGGACGTCAGGTTAATCACTTCTTTAAAGAATATGCGAAAGCCGGACGAAATCAGTTTTCGTTCTCTACTGCCCCATTATCCACTGGAATGTATTACATCAATATCAGTGACAAAAATGGAGTGGTTCTAACATCTAAGAAAATACTTATTCAATAGATAATCAGGAGGTTTTTTAACCTCCTTTTTTATAATTAGGAATGTCCTTTTTGTTCATTCTATTTGTTTAATACTATATTTGCAAAGTCAAAAAAAAACCCTTGTATGGAACAAGTACCTGCTGTAATCCTTTTAGAAGACGGAACTGTTTTTCACGGACATGCTGCTGGAAAAATCGGAACAACAATCGGTGAATTGTGTTTCAACACCGGAATGACCGGCTACCAAGAAGTTTTTACTGACCCTTCTTACTTCGGCCAAATCCTAGTAATGACCAATGCCCACATTGGAAATTATGGTGTAAAAAATGTAGATACGGAATCCAACTCCATTAAAATTGCAGGAGTAGTGATCAAAAACTTCACGAACAATTATTCAAGACCACTTGCTGATGGATCTATTCAAGATTACTTCGAAGATGAAGGTCTAGTTGGCATCGGTGGTGTTGATACCAGAGCCATTGTAAAGAAATTAAGAACTGATGGTTCATCCAATGCAATTATCTCTTCGGAGACTACTGATATTTCAACCTTGAAAAAGCAATTAGCTGCGGCGCCTAAAATGAAAGGACTAGAGCTAGCTTCAAAAGTATCCACTCAAGAGGCTTATGACTTTTCAAATAAAGGTTCCTATAAAATAGCGGCATTAGACTTTGGCATGAAAACGAATATCCTAAGATGTTTTTCGGAGCGTGATTGCCAAGTTCGAGTTTTCCCAGCTAAAACAAGTTTTGAAGAGTTAAAAGCTTGGGGTGCTGATGGATTCTTTTTATCTAACGGACCTGGTGATCCAGCTTCTATGAATTATGCGGTAGATACGGTAAAACAAATATTAGAGAGTAACATGCCGGTATTTGGTATATGCTTAGGCCACCAATTACTAGCATTAGCAGCGGGAATCGACACTTACAAGATGCACCATGGACACCGTGGAATTAACCACCCGGTAATTAACTTAGCAACAACTAAGTGTGAAATTACTAGTCAAAACCATGGTTTTGCTGTAAATCCAGAGACTTTAGATAAAATGAGTGATGTGGCAACAATCACCCATAGAAATTTAAATGATGGCACAGTAGAAGGATTAAAAATCAACAATAAAAATGCGTTTTCGGTACAATTCCACCCTGAATCTGCACCTGGACCACACGACTCTAGGTACCTATTCGATGATTTTGTACAATTGATCGCAAATAGCAAATAAGACCAAATAGTTTACATTTTTTAACTAGTAATCTATTCATCAAAATGAGTACAATTTTAGACATCCGTTCCAGAGAGATTCTGGATTCAAGAGGTAATCCGACAGTAGAAGTAGAAGTCATCACAGAGAACGGAGCTTTCGGAAGAGCAGCAGTTCCATCTGGTGCATCTACCGGAAAGTACGAGGCCGTAGAATTAAGAGACGGTGACAAGAGCCGTTTTATGGGTAAAGGAGTACTTAATGCCTGTAAAAACATTGAAGAAAAAATCACAGAGGCGCTTATCGGCGAAGATATTTTTGATCAGGTCTTGATTGATAAGACAATGATAGAAATTGATGGAACGTCGAATAAAGCTAACCTAGGTGCTAATGCTATTCTAGGTGTTTCTATGGCTATAGCGAAAGCAGCAGCTATGGAAAGTGGTCAACCTTTATACAGATACCTTGGAGGTGTCAATGCGCATGTCCTTCCTGTTCCAATGATGAACATTCTAAATGGAGGATCACATGCAGACAACTCTATCGATTTTCAAGAATTTATGATTATGCCTCTTGCAGCTGATACCTTCTCTCAAAGCTTGAGAATGGGTACAGAAGTTTTCCATACGCTGAAGAGTGTGCTGAAAAGCAAAGGTTATTCTACCAATGTAGGAGATGAGGGTGGTTTTGCACCAAACATCAAATCCAATCAAGAGGCTATCGAAATTGTCCTTTCAGCAATAGAAAAGGCAGGATATAGACCTGGAGAGGAAATTATGATTGCTATGGATGCAGCAGCATCTGAATTTTATCTGGAAGATGAAAAAGTATATCACTTCCATCAATCAACAGGTGATAAATTAACTTCTTCTGAAATGGTTAGTTACTGGTCTGATTGGGTAAAGAAATATCCTATCCTATCTATAGAAGACGGGCTTCATGAAGATGATTGGTCTGGTTGGAAAGAAATGACAACTAAACTAGGAGATAAGATTCAATTGGTAGGTGATGACCTATTTGTAACAAATACTACTCGTTTGGAGCGTGGAATTACTGAGGAAGTGGCTAATTCTATTCTAATCAAGGTAAATCAAATTGGTACGCTTACAGAAACTATTGAAGCTGTAAGACTAGCTACCAGAAACGGATATACTTCTGTAATGTCACATAGAAGTGGTGAAACAGAAGACACTACTATAGCAGACTTAGCAGTGGCTTTGAATACGGGCCAGATTAAAACGGGATCAGCTTCTCGTTCTGATCGTATTGCAAAGTATAATCAGTTGCTACGAATAGAGGAAGAATTAGGTGAAACTGCCGTTTTTCCAGGTCTAGCACTCTTAGGCTAAAGCATGCTTGAATAATATTCCTTATATTGCTAGTAAAACCTAAACAACCTATGAGTTTAAATCCCAAATCACCTTTCGATGTAATCAAAGACAGAATACCACCATTCCTTAGAAATAAGTATGTGGCCTGTCTCCTACCCTTTATGGTATGGGTTACATTCTTTGACAAAGCCAATATCATGGAGCAAGTCAAGCTTCGGGCGAAGGTGGAAAAAAACCAGCAACTTAAGGAGTATTATTTGAACCTAATTGAAGAGGGAAAGGCAAATAGAGCAGCTTTGAATGCGGATTTAGAAAAATTTGCAAGAGAAGAGTACTATTTGAAGAAGAATAACGAAGATGTTTTTATCTTCGAGGAAAATTAGATTTACACAACAAACAATACTGAAAACAATGTCTGTACTTGTTACAAAAGACTCTAATGTAATTGTTCAGGGTTTTACAGGAAAAGAAGGTTCTTTCCACGCTGAACAGATGATAGCATACGGTACCAATGTAGTTGGTGGAGTAACTCCAGGAAAAGGAGGAATGGAACACCATGGTAAACCTGTATTTAATACCGTTCAAGAAGCGGTTCAACAAGCCAACGCTGACGTATCAGTTATATTTGTTCCACCTGCATTCGCAGGAGATGCCATTATGGAAGCTGCTGATGCTGGTATTAAAGTAATCATTTGTATCACTGAGGGTATTCCTGTGCAGGATATGGTGAAAGTTAAATCTTACATTGAAGATAGAGATTGTAGATTGGTAGGACCTAACTGTCCAGGTGTTATGACTCCAGGTGAAGCTAAGTGTGGTATTATGCCAGGATTCATTCATAACCCAGGAAGAATCGGTATCGTTTCTCGTTCAGGAACTTTGACATACGAAGCAGTAGACCAAGTAACTAAATCTGGTTTAGGTCAATCCACTTGTATCGGAATTGGTGGAGATCCAATCATTGGAACTACTACTCAAGAAGCTGTTCAATTACTTATGGAAGATCCTGATACAGATGGGATCATCATGATAGGTGAAATCGGTGGTACTATGGAAGCAGATGCAGCTCGTTGGATTAAAGCTAATGGGACTAAACCTGTAGTAGGATTTATCGCTGGACAAACTGCACCTAAAGGTAGAACTATGGGTCACGCTGGTGCTATTATTGGTGGAGCTGAAGACACTGCTGAAGCTAAAATGAAGATTATGGCTGAATGTGGTATTCACGTAGTAAAATCACCTGCACATATTGGAAAAACAATGGTAGAAGCACTTGAAGCTGTAAAAGCATAAGGGCTTATAACCAATGAAAAATATAAAAGGCATCTCGATTAGTTCGAGATGCCTTTTTCATGTATTAGTATAAGCCGGATTCTGTTCCTTCCAAAGAAGGCCCCTGTCATTTATCTGGGTCATTGGTCACCCAATAACTCTATCTGCCCACCCTTCCCATTGTTCTAAAAGAACCTTATGCGAGCAACATAAGTCCATAAAGGAATGGAATATACATGGCATTTCAACCCACAAGGTTTATCCCAACCCATTGTTACCAACAGGTTGCGTGCGCTCTTACCACACGTTTTCACCCTTACCTGCGAACAGGCGGTTATTTTCTGCGACACTTGCTGTATTCCGACTAAACGGAACCCCATCCGTTAGATGGTGCGGTGCTCTGCGTTGTCCGGACTTTCCTCATGCAAAGCATGCGACAAGGCCCAATACATGAATAGGCAAAATAAGCCAAATTTTGTGGAATTGTCAAACCAGTACTATGAATTCCATCAATCCAATGTTATATATTTACTTTTTTAGTAACTTTAATCTAGGAATAATTCGCCTTACTCAATGACCATATTTAAAGAATTCTCAGATTCCGTAAAGGACTCCTTTAGTGCCGAACTACCAGAGAAAAATTCTCTAGCAGAATATCTTGATCTCATATTACCCAGTATCAAAAACTGGGGAGAAGATATCAATGAAACTCAATTTTATTCTTCTGCAGGTGGTAAACCTTGGTTAGAAATTAGAGACGGGGATAATTTCAATTCCATCATTATGCATTTCTTCAATGATAACGGAGAGTATCTTAGATCCACAAATGGAGACATCCTCAAATGAAGATGGAGATTAATACCCGATACAAATAAAATAATTATTGAAGCTGGAGCTAGTGAATTATATGATCTATCCTACCTAGATGACAATTTCTTTATTCTTAGCAAAAGCGGTGCAACAGGCTTCCGGAAATACTTTGTTATGGGGAAAGAAAAATTATGTAGGGGCATAACTTGGAGAGAATATGTAGACCTAATCTTTAAAGTTTATTCCAATCAAAGTGGTAAAACGAAATGGTTAAGGCAGCTATTCATTGCCTTAATTCTATTAGCTATCCTAGCCGTTTTCTTTTTTAGATAAAAAAAGGGAGTCTATGGTAGACTCCCTTTTTTTATTCTTCGATCACATCAATCAAGGATTTACCTAAATCAACCCGCACCTTAGCATTTGCTGGAGCCTTCCAAACCAATTCTTGTTCTGTGGTGCTTGGACTTATTTGAATTAATTCCTCCCCTACTCGAACCCAAACCTTCAAGTTGAAGTCTTCCGCCACATTGTCCCAACGATAGGCAAAAGTCTTTTTATTCCTTTTTTCGTCCAAACTATATCGCAATATGGGCAACTCTGCTTTGTAGAGATAATGCTCCATAATTGGTCGTATAGATAATCCTGTGTAGTCTTCCGTAAATAAAATAAAGTCCTCAGAAGTCATATGACTCATGGAGAATGCTTGATAGAAATCCTTCAAATATTTAAAATAAAATTCATCATCTCCAAGATGGTGACGTAAGGTATGAATAACCCAAGAACCCTTGTAATAGTGATCACTAGCCTTCCAGTTATCAAAGTTTACATCCATCGGACCTACAATAGATTGTTTATTACGAATAAAAGGTCGCTGTCCTTCTAAATACCGCTCTACATCAGCATATTCATAAAAGTATTCCACATACAGGGCCTCCATGTAGGTGGTAAAAGACTCATGGATCCACATCTCTGCATGGTCCACTGAGGATACACTGTTACCAAAATACTCATGACCAGTTTCATGCACAATGATATAATCCCAATCCATATCTGCGGGAATCATACCCCCTAAGTATCCACGCATATACTTATTTCCATACGCAATACAACTTTGATGTTCCATCCCTAAATATGGCGTCTCTACCAAAGCAAAACCATCCTCCCAAAACGGATATTTCCCAAAAAAGTACTCGAATGATTCTAGTACACCATGAACTTGCTCAAAGTGTTGCTTTGCCTTTTCTAAATTATAATCCATTACATAATAATCACAGGCTAGGGTATCTCCGTCAAAAGCTACATATGGATCATTGAAATGCGCATAATTCCCAATATTCAGCGTAACATTATAGTTGTTGATTGGATAAGCAACAAACCATTCAAAAGCATGCAGTCCATTATCTAAAACTTCTGTTGACCTCAAATTACCGTTACTAATAACTGTATAATCGTCGTCAACTGTTACGCGTATTCGAGTGCTATCAGACTCTTCTGACAAGTGATCTTTATTAGGCCACCAAAGACTAGCACCAATACCTTCGCAAGACACTCCAAGCCAAGGCCTATTTTCTTTATCTCTTTTCCAAGAAAATCCCCCATCCCATGGTGCGTTCTTCGCAATAATTGGTTTCCCTCCATAATATACTATCACTTGACCGCTAGCTCCTTTCGTTTGATTAGGAACATCAACGAAAAAAGCGTTTCCATTTCGTTCGAAAGAAGTTACAAGTTGGTTTGCTTGTGCATCAATATACACTACAGAATCAATCTGCATGTTTTCAAATAAATCGATTTGCATCCGGTTGAAATCTTCTTGTACCGTGTAATGAATCCCTACTTGACCTTGAATGGATCGCTCCAGCATATCGACAAAAAGATCTAAGTCATAGAAATGAACATCGTAGCAAGTTCTGTATGAATTTAATTGACCTCTGAGGGTATCTTGTTCATTAAAAGAGTAGCCATCATATCCTTCTTGAGCAAGAATATTGAACGGGGAGCAAAAATTAAAGCAAACAAAAAAGAATAAAAATAAACGTTTCATAAGAGTTAGTTGGATAATTAATAGTTGTTGTAGAAATCAGTTCTATTAAAGTTTATAAAAATTGCTGAACCTTAGGTGATATTTGTTGTTCTTTTTACGATTATTACGACAACAATTGAAAACTTCATGAGATTTCTTATTCCACTAGCATTTTTACTAGTTGGTGAATACTA
>CAXQNQ010000059.1:0-11506 GCA_964225135.1 Mesoflavibacter profundi | reverse complement strand
ACATTCCAGTGTCCTGAATTATTGAATAGAGTTCCATCGGGTAAGACTAAGATAAAATTGGCGGTATCTGCAATGGTTCTAAAATCTCCATAGAACATTTGCTCAAAGTAATTACTTCCAAATCCATGGAAGTTCATGACTACAGGAACATTAGTACTACCATCATAGGTAGCAGGAACATAAACATAATAATCTCTGTTTAGACCGTCATGCTCTATCGAATAGGCTATAGGATCCTGTGCATGAATGTATCCTGAAATTAAAATGGTAGCTAATAAGGTAATAAATGGCTTCATGTTTAGTATTTTATACAAGACAAAATTTTTGCTTCTAGGTTTAAACTTAATAGCTTAATTATATTTTTATTACTATGTTTTTCCTATAAAGTAACCAAGCAAATAGCCATACAAAGCCTGTAAAACAAAGCGCTTGTATCAAAGAGCCTAGTTCAGGCTGACCGAAATGGCTAAAGACATTTTGATACAGCCAACTGTATATGTTACCATTAGTTGTTTTTAGGAAGTAGATATATATTTTGACAAATAGGATCGAGAGTACAAAGCTGAACAAAGGATTGAGGCCAAAGACCTTAAATGGATAAGACCATTTGGTCCAAATTTTAATATCTAAAATCCAGGATAATACAGCAAGTACTACAGCAGCTATTCCACTGGTGAATAACACATAAGAACTGGTCCATAGTGGTTTATTGATTGGGATAAAACTATTCAATAATAGTCCTAGAAATATTCCAACTATTCCCCAAAGGGCTAGTACTCGTATACGTTTTTGGAGCTGTTGTTTTTTATCTGTTAGAATCAAGCCAGCCAGATAGCCCAATAATACATGGGCAATACTGGGAAGAGTACTAAAAAGCCCTTCTGGATCAAATGGCATTCCAAATCCTTTATAAAGGTGATTTTCCCCAAAGAGATGCAGATCAATCTGCCTAGGTAGGTTACCTTCTAGACTGAAAGGGTCGGTTTCTGCAAATAAAGTTAAACAGGCTGCATAGATTATTAATATTATTCCACTACCTACTAGGATTTGTATTTTTTTTCTAACAAAAACAAGGTAGACTCCAGCCATGCCAAAGGCCAAAGCTATACGCTGCAGTACACCAAATAAGCGAAGATTTTCAAAAGTTTTGTGATAGAAGGGAAACCAATTTAGCAGCAGACCGATAAGGAAAATAACACATGTCCGTTGGAGGATTTTCAATAACCATTTTTTTTGATCGGTGTGCTGATATTTTTTAAAGGAAATAGACATGGAGACACCAACAATGAATAGAAAGAATGGAAACACTAAATCAGTAGGGGTGCATCCATGCCATGCTGCATGTCGCAATGGTGGATAAACATAGGACCAAGAGCCAGGATTATTGACTATCAGCATAAGGGCTATCGTTAGGCCCCTGAATACGTCGATAGCCAAGATCCTATTAATCATATCTTCTTTTATTACAATATACTTATTCTAAATCATTTGATTATTCTTGATTGGTAAACTTGCTTTAGGGGCTTGTTTGTCAGGTATTTAATTAGTTTAGGATAGATTTTTACATATCTGACATTTGTTTTAATTAGTTCGAAAGGTTTATTTATCTTAACAATAGATTTACATAGGTATAACTCAATTTAAATCAGTAATCTATTTTAGGTTGCTGAAACAGCTAGGACGATTAATGACTTATGTCAAGAATCTGTTCAAAAAGCGAAGTATTCATGTTTGATATAGAAAGCTTACAAAGTAATTCAGAGACACCCACTTTAATAGCCATATTACTGGCAGTAAGTTTATGTGTAGTCTTATCTGCATTAATCGTTTTGACATACGATATCACGACCAAAGTTTCGAAAAAGGATCACAATTATATGCAATCTTTAGCTTTGATTTCCATCTTAGCAACAATGGTTATGCAGGCTGTTGGGGATAGTTTGGCTCGAGGATTAGGTATGCTAGGTGCACTTGCGATTATTCGATTTAGGACAACCCTAAGGGACCCAAGAAATATGACTTTTATGTTTGCCTCATTGGCTGTAGGTATTTCTTGTGGAGTATTTGGCTTTACTATTGCAGTAACAGGTACTCTAGTATTCTGTGTGGTGGCTATCATCCTTAGGTTTTCGGTTTTTGGTAAACCAGACCCGCTGATAGGCATATTAAAAGTGTCTATGTACTACGATAATGGGAATGAAAGCATTGTCAAAATGGAGCAAATGTTACAATCTTACTGCAAGGAATATGCATTGACAGATATGCGTACTCGGGATAGAGATATCGTGTTAGAGCGTGAATTTAATGAGTATGGAAAGCAAGTGGTTACAAAGTCAGTCTATAAAAGAGTGAAAGATCTTTCTTATGAATTGCACCTGAAAAGCCATATTCAAGACACAGATTTATTAGATCAATTTGCAGGATTGGAGGATGTGCAGGAAGTAAGCCTTCGTTTTATTAAAGGGGAAGATAAGTTATAATGGATATACTCAAGAAAATAAGCAATCCACTCTACATCATTGCTTTGGCATTCACTGTATTCCTGTTTCTTTACAAGAATCAGCTGAATTCCAATCAAGATCAATTTTTTGGATTTGCTGAAAATTTGGAAATGGAGGTCAATTTGGATTTTCCAGTTCAAGTCAATGGAATTCTCGTGCAAGAAGGGGATTCTGTCAGCGCAGAGGTTCCCTTACTAGATTTGACTCAATTGGCTTTGTCCAAGGAGATTAATGATGAGCAATTTAAGATTGTTGAATTGGATGCTAGGTATAAGACAAATAAGAATATCATCCAAAATGAAATCAACTTGGTTAATGCTAAATACCAGGAAAATTTAAATGAGATTAATTCGAAGATAGAGAGCTTGGAAAATGAGATTGAGCTGCATGAAGCCATGAAAGAAGGGCTCAAGAGTTTAGCTTTAGAGGAAGAGGATGCCAAGACCAAGGCCTTACGTGCTGAAATTGGAATATTGACCAAATCTAGAGTAGATTTGGAACGCATCAATCAGACCCTTGTCAGCGGTTTAAATCAAAAGATAAGAGATGAGTTTACCAATCTCGAAGCATCTATCTCCAGGCACAACAGTGATGTGGCATTCAATGAGAAGAAATTGAATAAGTTGTCTTTACAGGCTCCAAGCAAAGCCTTAGTAGGAAATGTACATGTGAAAGAAGGGGAGTATGTAGACGCTTTTGAGACTATGATAACGCTCTATGAACCCAATCCAACTCAGGTTAAGGGTTTTGTGCATGAAGGCATGCAGATTAGCGTAGAGATTGGGGATGAATTTACCATAAGGTCTATGCAGGATTCCAATAAAGAGATAACTGGTAAGATTACAGGATTAGGTGCACGGATTGTTGAAATACCCGAACGCTTGCGAAGAGTGCCCACTATAAAAATGTATGGTCGTGAAGTGGTATTGGCCATATCATCAGATAATAATTTTTTACAAGGAGAGAAGGTTATCATTAGTCAATAATGGACTAGGATAGATTTTAAAATGAATGTTTGACTTATGTTGAATAGGTGTTTAATAGGGGTTGTTTGGTGTTTTTCATTGTGCTCAGCTTTGAATGGTCAAATTAGTTTTTCTGATTATTTGAAAAGTAGCCTTGAGGAATTGCAGGTCAATAGCTCATCTCAATCTGATGCCTATATAAAATTTCGCGCACCATTGGTTACTAGGTGGAATTTTCGAAGTGATACTGATGAGTTTTTGCTCGACCGTCAAGAATATGAAATTAGGGCAGATTTTTCTAGTAAAGCTGTTCGTACTTATCAGAATCGGTTATACCAGAGTTATATTGAAGAGTTGGAAAATGAACGAAATGAATTAGCGAAGGTTGATGTGAAGGCTATCTATGAAAACTGGCTTCGCTCTTATTTTACTCAGCAAGAAAAGGGAGTTTATGAATTAATGTTACCCTATCTCAATGATCAATTAGTATTACTCAAAAAGGTTGATGTGGATGGAACATTTTCCTTATATGATTATCTTGAAAAGCAAAAAGAGGTAGCGTATTTAGAGTGGGAAATGATTAGACAAGCCAAGATTTTAGAGCAATTGAGCCCAGATATAAGTGGATTGGTCCAAGTAGATGCGCTGGTGCGTTTTGTTGAATCACTTCACTTAAAATTAAATCTTAAATATCCAGATTATTTGTCCGACCAATTGGATATACAACGTGTGGAAGATGAATATAACCTTGAATTAGCAGAGACTAAGCAAGTAGTTGATTTCTTTCGAGTAAATTATAATGGACCTCAAGCGAATCCTTTCGAGGAACGAGTAAGTGTTGGGTTTTCTATGAATTTTGGTCGATCGGAAGAACATCAACTTGATTTAGTCGAGCTTAAATATAAAAAAGCCATCGAGGCTGAGCAAATAGCCCAAAGACAGGCTACATTCTTAGAAGAATTAGGAATGGCATTGCTTAAGTTTCGTATGGCTGTGGAAGAGTACTATGCTTATAGTGGCTTATTAGAATCTTTCTCTGATCAACAGGCTATCATTGATACACAAAACCCAAGCAGTAAACGGGATCTATTAAAGTGGTTAGATTTAAAGATCGATTTTCAAGAAAATCAAAAGCAATTCCTTCGTTTAGAAGAAGAGGTCTTTGAGGCCTATCTGGATTGGTTAGACTTGTCTGGCTTGTTAAATCAGTATTACTCTTTTGATTTTCTATCGCCTACCCTTGATTCAGCAGCTTTTTTCCAGTCTATCAACCGTTAAATAACTGAATTTGTCCCATGCGAAAGCCGGAATATGTATAATTATTTATTTTACTTGCAAAATAAAAGTAAAACACTTTTAAAATGCAAGTAAAATTTAGAATAAAGAAATTCTACACTATTAATATCAAACTTGGTAGTTTTAAATGGAATTGTTTTGGCTCTTGCCGAGCTATTCTTAACGTATATTTACGGAGCTAGAAGTTTTTATTCATTAATCTGTAGTTTTTGAAGTATTCTGCACATCATTTGCATACCGACCGAAAGCGTATTTTTGGATTGGATATTCTGAGGGCTATGGCTATCATATTGGTAGTACTGGGGCATGGGAAGTTTATCTTGGAGGATACGGTCTTGGAGGGATTCCCTTTCTTCAAAATGATTGATGGAGTGGATTTGTTTTTTGTGCTCAGTGGGTTTTTGATCGGAGGTATTCTTTTGCGTCAAATAGAGTCTAAGGGTTCCTTTTCAGTACAGGATTTGTTGGGGTTTTGGAAACGCAGGTGGTTTAGGACACTGCCGAATTATTATTTAGTCTTAGGCTTGAATGTTTTAGTGGTTCGTCTTGGAATAATCCAAGAGGATATCAGTCAGTTTAATTGGCGATTTCTAGTTTTTGTACAAAATTTCAAAGCGCCTTTTCAAGGATTCTTTTGGGAGTCTTGGTCTTTGTCTATAGAAGAATGGTTTTACTTGATTACACCGGTATTGATCCTGATCGCCTATCGGTTTTTACGTTTGAAATCTGTTTTCCTGCTCGTAACCATAGCTATGATGGTATTGCCATTAATGTATAGAATTTCATTACTAGATGCATCTATTAGTGTTTTTGAGTGGGATATATTATTTCGAAAAACAGTATTGTGTCGCTTAGATAGTATAGGATATGGCTTATTGGGTGCATGGTTTTGTCATTACTATGTAGCATTTTGGGATAAATGGAAATGGGTTGGATTGTTTTTGGGTATTGGTTTAGGAGCATTTGTACTCATTAATCCTGCAGAGCCCTATTGGTATAAGCAAACCATGTATTTTTCATTGGTTCCTTTAGCGGTATTATTTGTTTTGCCAATCGCATATTCTATTAAGAGAGGTTATGGACGGGTAGCAAAATGGACGGTTCATATATCTAAGATTTCATATTCCATGTACTTGATCAATTTGGCTTTAGTTGCTGAGGTGATTCGAGACAATTTTGAACCTCATGGGGGGATAGATGGCATGGTTAAATATGGGATGTATTGGATAGTGGTAATAGTAGTGTCTAGCCTGATGTATACATACTTTGAGAAGCCTGTTATGGATTTAAGAGATAGATTTTGAATAATTCGGTAAATAATATTAATCCATCTTGTTTTTTGATGATTTGATTTGCTTATCTTTTATCTAAAATGCACCATGAAACCTTTTAGATTACCTATCCTAAGTTTGCTGATTATTTTAGTTCCTATTTGTACTTCTGCTCAAAGTAGAAAAGCCAGTAAGCGAGCCGCGAATGCTCAGGCAATGGTAGGGGGATTTGTGTACCACGATTTAAATGAAAATCAAATTAAAGAAGCAGGAGAACCTGGCATTCCAAATGTATTGGTTTCTAATTCAGTGGAAGTAGCTAAAACTGATGCAAATGGCTACTATGAATTACCAGTAACTGGAGATGATGTATTTTTTGTGATAAAGCCAAGTACCTGGCAATGTCCTTTAAATGAGGACAATCTGCCTCAATTTTATTATCTGCATAAACCCGACGGATATCCAGCAGGATTCAAATATGCTGGGGTATCTCCCACAGGCGCTTTACCGAGTAGTCTTGATTTTCCTTTATATCCTGTAGAAGAAGACCCTAAATTTAAGGCTGTAGTATTTGGTGACCCTCAGCCTTACACCATAGAACAAGTTGATTTTTTAGGGGATGATATTATTCCAGAATTAATCGGTCAGTCTGATTTAGAATTTGGTATGACTATGGGCGATGTAGTTGGAGATGATTTAGATTTATATGGTCCGATTAATCAGTTGATTGCCAAGATTGGGATACCCTGGTATAGTGTATTGGGTAATCATGATGTAAATTATATGGCTCCAACAGATGAGTGGGCTGATGAAACCTTTAATCGTGTTTTTGGTCCGGCCACATATGCCTTTGAATATGGTGAAGTGCATTTTATTGTGGTAGATGATGTGATTCATGAAGATAAGGCAGGATCTAAGCAGTATGTGGGTGGCTTAAGACCAGATCAATTGACTTTTGTAGAAAATTATTTGGGGCATGTTCCTAAAGATCATCTAGTGGTTTTAGCTATGCATATTCCTTTAGAGAATCATGGAAAATACTTTAGAAAAAGTGATCAAAAAGCTCTTTTTGATTTGCTAAAGGATTTTCCTAACACTCTTTCTATTTCAGCGCATACACATGTACAAGAGCATAAGTATTTTCATGCAGAGTCTTCAGATTGGTCAAGGGATGTTCCACATCATCATTTTAATGTGGGAACAACTTCGGGAAGTTGGTGGAGAGGGTATAAAAATGAGGTGGATGTACCTATGACTATGATGCGAGATGGTACACCTAATGGTTATGCTATGATTCAATTCAATAAAGTTGATTATTTGATTGATTGGAAGGTGGCGGGGAGTCCTGAAAGTCATCAAATGAATATTCATGTACCTAGAGGGATATTGGCTGGGTCTACAGATACTACGCTATTAACCGTCAACTTTTTTAATGGATGTGAGCAATCAG
This sequence comes from Mesoflavibacter profundi, assembly GCA_964225135.1. Lineage (GTDB taxonomy): Bacteria > Bacteroidota > Bacteroidia > Chitinophagales > Saprospiraceae > AM-2324. The sequence continues at coordinate 4,023 of CAXQNQ010000059.1, read as the reverse complement.
AAGTAGAGTATCGAGTAGAAGGGCTTACGAGTTGGAAAACCATGACTAAAATTAGTAAGTTTGATCCCTATTATTTAAAAGTTTATGAGCGGTGGGAAAATCTGAAATATTTAGAGGTTCCTGAAAAATGGGAAAGTGATCCTCAATTGGTCAATGAACCCAATATTGGACGGCCTATTTCCAATCCTCAAGAATCGGCTCACTTATGGGAGGCGGATTTGGGTACGGATTGGCCTGTTGGTCGCCATGTGATTGAGGTAAGAGCTAAAGATCGGAACGGGCGCACTTATCAAGCGATTAAGACCTTTAGAGTATATAAATAGTTGAAAATATTGTATTTGCATAGCAACACGATATTAACATTGAATAGCGTAATTGTATTAGGGCATATGAAAAGAATTTGGTTTTTGATTTTAGTTTTAATTTCCTGTAGTTCACCTGAAACAACCAAGAAGGAAAAGGTGCATGAAAGTGATCCAGAGACTGCCGAGATGGTTGAAGAATTAAGGCAACTAGTTATTAATGGTAATCCAAGGGTTTATTATCATTGGAATAATCGCTTAGCAGATTTGCATAAAACTCAATTAGATGTAGCTCCAGATAATCAAAAAATAAATTTTTGGTTTCAGTATTGTGCTCAATTATTGAATGCAGGAAAGCAAGACCAAGTTATCAATGAGATTGAGCAGTTTTTGAGTAATAGAAACTTGAGCTATGAAAACTTGTTACAACCTGCTACAAAACCTTTACTTGAATTATTGGCATTAGCTTACCTTCGAAAGGGAGAAATTGATAATTGTCAAGCCAACCACAATGCGTTTTCTTGTATCGTTCCGCTTCAAGAACCAGCTATTCATGCTGACAAATATGGATCCCAGAAGGCTATTGAAGTCTATAGTATTTTGCAGGATAATTTTCCCAAGGATAAATACAAGTGGTTGATTAATCTAGCTTATATGACTTTAGGGGAATACCCTGATGGGGTAGATTCAAAATATCGGTTGGTATTTCCAAATCAATCATTAGAAGATTCAGATTTTCCTGCTTTTGAAGATAAAGCAATTGGCTTAGGACTTGCCGAGAATGGTCTTTCCGGAAGTGTATGTGCGGATGATTTTAATCAAGATGGTTTGATTGATTTATTTATGACCTCCTACGGTATGAAAGATCAATGTAAACTATTCTTTAATACTGGTTCTGGATTTGAGGATAGAACAATAGAGTCTGGACTGAAGGGAATTGTTAGTGGTTTGAACTGTATGCAAGCTGATTATGACAATGATGGTGATTTGGATATTTTGGTATTGAGGGGTGCCTGGTTGGATAATGGCGGATTTCATCCTAATTCTTTATTGCAGAATGATGGTACGGGAAGATTTTCAGATGTGACTCGATCAGCAGGTATTTACAGTCTGCATCCAACACAAGCTGCTGCATGGGCAGATGTTAATCGAGATGGGTATTTAGATCTTTTTATTGGAAATGAAAGTAAAGGGAATAATTTAAATCCCTGTGAAATGTATATCAATCAAAAAGATGGGACTTTTAAGGAGATGTCGGAACAACTTGGATTAGGTGGACAACTGATTTTTCCAAAGGGGGTGAGTTTTGGAGATGTCAATAATGATAAATGGCCTGACCTTTTTATTTCCAATTTAGCTGGAGCTAATCGCTTATTTATTAATAGGAATGGTCAATTTGAAGATGTAGCAGCTCAGGCGGGTGTATTGTTACCAGATTATAGTTTTCCATGCTGGTTTTTTGATGTAAATAATGATGGTTGGGATGATATTTTTGTTAGCAGTTATGATGTGCCTAACCAACTTGATGTAGCTGATGATTTTGCACTAGAACTTCAAGGGAAAAAACCTGTTGGAGAGGTTTCTCGACTCTTTGTTAATAATGGTGATGAGACCTATACAGATAGAAGTCAAACTTTTGGAGTTAATAAGTCTTTTTATGCTATGGGGTGCAATTTTGGAGACTTAGACAATGATGGTTGGAAAGATTTTTATTTGGGAACTGGGGCTCCTGATCTAAGTACTGTTGTACCCAATAGAATGTATAGAAATAATAGTGGTACTAGTTTTTTAGAGGTTACCTCTGCAGGTAGGTTTGGACATATACAAAAAGGGCATGGGATTACATTTGCAGATTTTGATCAAGATGGTGATCAGGATATTTATGCAGTGATGGGCGGTGCATTTGAGGGAGACTTATTCACTAATGTATTATTCGAAAATCCAATCAATCAAAACGATTGGGTTATTTTTAAACTACAAGGTGTCCAAACCAATTTTTATGGAATCGGTTCAAAGATCAAAATCACCTTGGAATCAGGGAGAGTGATTTGGCATACTGTAAATACAGGAGCTAGTTTTGGAGCTAATCCAACACAAGCATCCATTGGATTAGGTCCAGACGCTGCTATCGCATCTGTGGAAGTTTTTTGGCAAAATGGAACTGATCAAAGTTATTCAGGAATTGAAAAGAATGGGCGTTACCTATTAAGAGAAGGTTCAGCTGCAGCTGAACAATTGGAATATAGTAGTATAGAATTTGAAAAAGGAACGAATCAACATCATCATTAGCATAATATTTTACTATGAGAATACATATTTTATTTGTAATACTAGGCTTGTTTTTAATTAGTTGCGATGCTTTAAGTACTTATGATCAAGCTGCACTTGTCGGTAGTTGGGAAGCAGTAGAATGGAAAAATTTGAGTACAGGCGAGCTTATTTCCGGCCAGGTGAGTTTTTCTTTTGATGATAACGGTAGGTATAAAGCAAGGTATGGAGATTCCGTAGAGCAAGGAAGGTATTGGATGGTTTCTGATAATTTGCATACTGTTGAGGATGGTATGGCCGAGAAGAAAGTGAAAATTGAGCAATTGACTGCAGATTCCTTGGTGTTTGGAATGAATCGGATGGGTCAATTAGAAAAATTAGTTTTAATTCGTCAGTAAGTATATTGTTATTCAATGATTTGCTGACATTTTTTATTTGTAAACTTGGTTATTTTTGACTCTTTATCCACAACATGTATTATGCCGAAGTATTTAAAATCTCTTTTCATTACTCTTATTTTTGCTTCCTCTATTTATGGTCAATTTACAGGCCACTCTGTATTTGATTCTTCTGATGAATTATCTACAACTGATGAAGAGTTGGGCTCGGTTTCCTTTTCTTCAAATCTCCCTTTAATCTTTATTGAGACTTTAGAAACAGATTCAATTTATGATGAGCCCAAAGTGCCTGCTCATATGGGAATCGTAGACAATGGTCCGGGGCAAATGAATGATTTTGATGATGCTTATAATGGATATGATGGATTGATTGCTATTGAAGTTCGAGGGGCTTCGTCCCAATATTTCTTTCCTAAAAAAGGATATGGATTTGAGACCCAAGATATCAATGGAGACAATAACAATGTCAGTTTATTAGGTATGCCTGCAGAGAATGATTGGATATTTCATGGACCTTATGCAGATAAATCTTTGATTCGTAATGCACTTGCGTATCATATGGGTGATTTGACGGGAAGATATACACCTAGAACTCGGTTTTGTGAATTGATTATCAATGGAGACTATCAAGGAGTATATATCCTTACTGAACGGATCAAGCGAGATGCAAATCGAGTGGATATTGCTACGCTTAAACCAGAAGATATTGCTGGAGATGAATTGACCGGGGGATATATAATACAGATTGATAGAGATAATGATAATATCGATAATGATGGTTGGTATTCTTCTTATCCAGACTACAGATTTTATGCATATCATTATCCAGCGTATGATAAAATCATGCCTGAACAAGCAGAATATATTCGAGATTTCATGACAGATTTCGAAGATGCTATGGTTGCATCAAATTATCAGGATACCTATCGTGATTATGTGAATGTCTCTTCTTGGGCGGATTATTTTCTGGTTACTGAAATAGGTAAACATATTGATGCATACAAATTGAGCTTCTACATGCATAAAAAGAAAGATTCTGATGGAGGTAAACTCTA
>CAXQNQ010000058.1:0-36388 GCA_964225135.1 Mesoflavibacter profundi | reverse complement strand
AATACTGAATGAACAACCCAAAAGAGGCGCAGATAACAAATTGGTTTGTTTCATTCATCCTAAATCAGCAAATGGAGTCTTGGTCGAACTCTGCCAAACTATAAAAACGGATTATTAATGGATATTGGCTGGATAGAAATCAGTATTGCCATTGTGGGTGGATTGTTTGCAGGTGTAATCAATACACTTGCTGGAAGTGGCTCTTTGATCACCTTAACCATCTTTACGGAAGTACTCGGCCTTCCTCCTAACATCGCCAACGGAACCAATAGAATTGGTGTAACCACTCAATGCTTAACAGGTGCGTATGTGTTTCACCGAAAAGGTAAGCTCAACATCAAGCTCTCGACTCGGTTAATCTTATTCACTATCCTTGGTGCCTTATTTGGAATCTATTTGGCGACTCAAGTCTCTAATGAACAGTTCAAGAATGTGTTCAAATTCCTTTTGGTATTCATGCTTTTTGTAATCATCCTAAAGCCATCTAGATGGATTCATGAGCAAGACAAACCCATTCGCATTCCTTTTTTTCTAGATATTCCGCTTTACTTTGCCATTGGTGTTTATGGTGGATTTATTCAAATGGGCATGGGTATTTTCTTCTTAGCCATATCTGTACTCTTAGCTAAATACAAATTGATAGAGGCCAATGCACTTAAAGCACTTATCATAGGAGTTTATTCTATACCCGCAGTATTGATTTTTCATTATAACGACCTAGTAGATTGGAAACTTGGGGCCTTAGTAGCCAGTGGGCAAATCTTGGGAGGATGGATTACAGCTGCCTATGCAGCAGAGTCTCCTAAGGCAAATATAATAGCACATCGGATGCTCATAGTAGCTGTTATTGCTGCAATAACAAAGATCTTTTTCTTCTAATAAAAAAGAGCCCCGAAGGACTCTAAGTTATTTTAGTATGCCATTGCGAATAGTACACGCCTTTTAGAAGGATTGCCGGTGAGGACACATGTACCTTCCTCTTCGACTGCATCATTAGGTATACAGCGAATGGTCGCTTTAGTCAATTCTTTGATCTTTAATTCTGATTCTGAAGTACCATCCCAATGCGCTGAAACGAAACCTCCTTTATTCTGAAGCACTTCTTTAAACTCTTCAAAAGAATTCACCTCAGTGGTATGCTCCGCTCTGTATGCTTTGGCCTTGGCCAAAAGATTATCTTGAATATCCTCCAATAGTTGTTGAATATGATCCGCTAGTCCCTCGAGTGCCACCTGCGCTTTTTCTTTTGTATCTCTTCTAGCCACCTCAACTACCCCATTTTCTAAATCACGCTTACCTATTCCGACGCGAACAGGTACACCCATCATTTCGTATTCAGCAAATTTGAAACCAGGACGATTTTTCTTGTCCTGATCATACTTGACACTAATTCCCTTTGCCTTCAATGTTGCCATCAAATCCTCAGCCACCTCGTTAATCTCACCATTTGGTTTAGGAATAGGGACAATAACTACCTGAAGGGGAGCTAAACGAGGAGGTAATACTAAACCATCATCATCTGAATGGGTCATAATTAATCCCCCGATCAAACGAGTAGAAACACCCCAAGAAGTGGCCCACACATATTCTTCTTTATTATTTTGATTGGAGAATTTTACATCGAATGCTTTCGCAAAATTCTGTCCAAGGAAATGAGATGTTCCAGCTTGAAGCGCTTTTCCATCTTGCATTAATGCCTCTATAGTCAAGGTATCTTCAGCACCTGCAAAGCGTTCATTAGCTGATTTAGCTCCTTGAACAACTGGCATAGCCATATACTCTTCAGCGAAGGTGGCATAAACGCGTTGCATCTGCTTAGCCTCTTCAATAGCTTCCGCTTTAGTTGCGTGAGCAGTATGCCCTTCCTGCCATAAAAATTCTGTAGTACGTAAAAACAAACGCGTACGCATTTCCCAACGTACTACATTAGCCCACTGGTTAACTAATAGTGGTAGATCTCTATAAGAAGTAATCCAATCTCTGTAAGTATTCCAAATAATAGTCTCAGAAGTTGGTCGTACTATCAATTCTTCTTCTAATCTTGCTGAAGGATCAACTACTACGCCATTCCCATCCGGATCATTCATTAACCTGTGGTGCGTTACAACAGCACACTCTTTCGCAAAACCTTCAACATGTTCTGCCTCTTTCGATAAGAAACTCTTAGGAATGAACAAAGGAAAATATGCATTTTGGTGACCCGTCTCTTTGAACATACGATCCAATTCTTTTTGCATGTTTTCCCAAATTGCAAAACCATATGGCTTGATCACCATGCAACCTCTCACTGCTGAATTATCTGCTAAGCCAGCTTTCTTTACTATATCGATATACCATTTAGAATAATCTTCGCCTCTTGGCGTAATTTCCTTAGCCATATGTTGTTAAATCTTAAGATTTTATCAAAAAATACCTCAGATAAGTCCAATTAAAGGGAATTTTAACAATTCAATGTTCATCTTTTAATCGGAATTAACAATCTGAAAGTAACAAAAGTAATAAATTAGCTATTGTAATATTGAATAAGCGTCAGGTAATTGCTTAAAATTCTAAAGTATGAAAAACAGGACTATTTATCTTTCTTTGATGTCGTTCTTCCTGCTTGCAGGCTTCTCTCCTGTTTTAGCTCAGTTCGACGACCTGTATTATGATCCAGATACGGATTATAACCCGTCTAGTAATGACTACTACTCGGAGAATAATTACGACTCGGAATATAATACGAATTACGATGCTGAATACTATGACTATGAACAAGACGAGTTTTTCTATGAAGAACAGCCTTACTTCTATTCTTCTAGAATTAGAAGATTCCATAGATCATATTATGGTTTCGATTATTACGACCCTTGTTATGTAGATGCATATTACTACGGTTACGACCCTATGTTTTTCAATAATGGGGTAACTGTTCTGATTTATTCTGATTCATGGAATTACAGAAGATGGAGAAGATGGAATCGCAGAAGTTTCTGGTATGGACCAGGATTCTATAATCCAGGTAGAAGATTTAATTATTATACAGTCAATAACTTCTATGGAGGTGGCTTTGGTTGGGGATATAACAACTGGGGATACAATAACTGGGGCTATAATGGCTGGGGTAATAACTGGGGTTATAACGGTTGGGGCTACAATAATTGGGGCTACAACGGCTGGGGTAATAATGTTTGGGTAAACAATTATTACTATGGTGACTTCTGCCCAGGCTGGGGGAATGGTTATAACTACTATACCGGTAATTACTATAATGATTATTATAATAATCACAACAATAGTAATCACCAAGGGACCTATTACGGTTCGCGCCATAACGGTTCAAGCCAAGAAGGTAGAACAAATCCAAGACCTGGATATCAGGACAATGACGGTAGTATAGGTATACCAAGCTCTAGTGGGCAGGTAAACTACACGAATAATGGTAAGAATGGATTTAATGGTAACGTTCAGAATAACGTTAATACGACCAACACAGGAACAAATGGACAGGGTGTATATGGAGGAACAAATCCTACATCTAATCCTACATCAGTAGCTCCTGGGAAAAAGAATCCATATGTAAACACTGCGCCGAGTAGTAATAATGGGCAATTAAATAACAATACAATACCAAAAACAAACAAAGGTAATGTATATGGTGCGCCGAGTGTTACACCTAAGAATAATACTGGTAAGGACAAGGTAAATACTGCGCCAAGTACAAATCCTAATCCTAATACTGGAAAAGGGATACAAAACGGTACAGGAAAAACAAATCCTAGGTATACACCAAGTCCATATAAGCCTAAGAATAATACAGACTATAAGTCTAATTCAGGCAATAAAACTAGAACGCCAGGAAATTCTGGATATAAGAGTAGAAGTAATCCATCCAATAATGGATCAGGGTATAACAATAATAGATCTTCAAGATCGGGTTATGACTCCAATAGATCCTCTGGTTCTGGATACAACAAAGGAAACTCTTCTAGCTCTAGACCAAGTTCTGGATACAACAAAGGTAATTCTTCTAGCTCTAGACCAAGTTCTGGATATAATAGAAGTAACTCCTCTAGCTCTAGACCAAGTTCTGGATATAACAGAAGCAGTTCTTCTAGCTCTAGTAGATCTTCATCTAGCAGCCGATCTACTTCGAGAAGTTCATCTTCGCGAAGAGGTGGAGGCAAATAAGATCTTTCTTAAAAAGCTAAAAAGTAGTTGCTAGAATCCACATGTTTCTTCAACTACTTTTTTTTTAAATTAAGTGATATGAAAAAAAGTATTTATATAGTCCTAATGCTGTTGTTAGGGTTCAGTTCTTACGGCCAATTGGCAACAGATATTCTTCGTTATGGACAAACATCGCATAATGGTACAGCTAGATCTTTAGGTGTAGGAAATAGCATGAGTGCGCTAGGTGGAGACTTTACAGCAGCGGCTCAGAACCCAGCTGGAATTGCTGGAATTCGATTTTCTGAATTCAGTTTTGGAATGGGAACTACGGCAACTACCACTAGAGCAGTTCTATTAAATACAGGCACTGACGTCTCTTACAGCAGCTCTGTAGCGCCGTTTAGTATCAACCATGCCCATATTGTTGTCGCTGAACATGATCGCAATATGTCAGGATGGAGGGGTATTTCGTTTGGAGTAGGATTTAATAGATTAGCCAATTATAATAGAGAATTCTATTATGACGGGATTAGTCCAGGTACGATAACGGAGCGCTTCGCCAATCAAGCAGATGGCTTATTACCAGATGAATTAAATGGATTTGAAGATGGCCTGGCATATGAAGTGGGAGCTATTTACCCGAGTTCCCAAGATGAGACTATCTATCTAACCGATTTTATTGAGGGTGAACCCGTTTCAAAGAGCCAGCTTGTTCGATCAAGAGGAAGCTTGAATGAACTTACATTAAACTTAGGTATGAACTACGAAGACAAACTATACCTAGGCTTTGCTGGAAATATTGTGTCCCTAGATTACACAGAAGACAAGGTTTACTCAGAAACAGATGAAATTACCAATAGTAATGCCATTTTCGAAACACTAGACTTTGAAGAGGATCTAAGTATTGAAGGAAGTGGCTTTAATGCAAAATTTGGAGTGATCTATAAGCCAAACTTCAATATTCGTTTAGGTACTTCTATTCAAACACCAACCGTGATTGAAATAGATGAAGAGTATACTACTGCTTTGGATTATGCTTATACCCTAAATGGATATCAAAACTTTGTGGAATATTCTCCAGAGGGCTTTTTCAATTATAAGGTTAGAACCCCTTGGAGATTTAATGCGGGAGCAGCTTTTATTGCGAAGAAGATTGGTTTCATTAGTATGAATGCGGAGTATATTGATTATAAGAGTTCTCGATTCAACTTTCACAACACCTTAAGTGAAGCAGATATCACTTACGAAGGTGAATTAAATAATACTATCCGTAGAGATTTTTCAAGTGCATGGGATTTGAGCATTGGTAGTGAGATACGATTGGATAAGTTTAGATTGCGCTTGGGTGGGGGTTATTTTGGATCACCATTTGGTAGTGAAGCGGTAGGCATTAACCACTACAATGCAGGAATTGGTTTTCACTCTGGGCGAGTATTCCTGGATTTAGGAGGTGAATACAGCACCTTCAGTGAAGGATATAGGCCTTATGTGGTCTCCAGCAATTACGGCCAATCGGTTGACATTGATGGTAACAATCTAGTCATATCAGCCACCTTTGGAGTGAAATTCGATTAACTGCTCAGAAAAACAGCTTAGTGTAAAACTAAGCTGTTTTTCTTTTGTCTATCTTTAAAGCAAATAAACAAGGGCATGGATTCGTTGACGCAAATCGTACTTGGCGCCGCTTGCGGTGAAGTAGTAGCGGGAAGAAAAATTGGTAATAGAGCTATGATTTGGGGAGCAGTGGCTGGCACTATTCCGGATTTAGATGTGCTGTCGAATCTATTCGCCTCGGAGATGTTTGCCTTGGCTTTTCACAGGGGTATTAGCCACTCGTTATTATTTGCTTTTGTAGCACCGCTTCTTTTAGCTTATGGAGTCAAACGACTTTACGATAGTGGCTTATATGAACGAAAAGCCTGGAAAGTAGGTATCACATTATTTTGGTTTATCTTATTTAGTTTACCCATCATACTAGGTGACTACTCGAATGGGATTAGCACTATCTCCATAGTATTCTTAATAATCTTAGTAGCCTTAGTGGTCTTGATGCGTTTCACCTATTGGAAACGTCCTCTAAAAGTAGTCCAGATGAACTACAGTAGATGGTACTTACTCTTTTTTATCAGTATCATTACACACCCCTTTCTAGATTGTTGTACCTCCTATGGTACTCAAATCTTCCAACCCTTTTCAGATACTCGAATAGCTTGGGATAATATTGCAGTGGCAGATCCAGCATATACGGTTCCATTTATGATTCCATTAATCATAGCTGCATTCTTCAGACAAAATCTTCGAGTTAGAAGTATACTGAATTGGACGGGTATTGGACTATCTAGTTTATATATGATGTGGACTATTTCCAATAAACTGCATGCCAACAAAGTATTTGAACGAAGCTTAGAAGCTGAAGCCATTCCTTATGAACGGTACCGAGTGACGCCAACTATTTTGAACAACTTCTTATGGTCTGGAGTAGCAGAAACCGACAGTGCATACTATTTGGGGCTATACTCCATTCTAGATGAAGAAGAGGTCTTTTCTCCACTTTCAAGGATAGCAAAAAACCACCATTTAATTGCTGGACACGAAAACGATCCAGACATTCAAACGCTAACCTGGTTTTCGGATGATTATTATGCCTTATTCATCAATAAAGATAGCGTGCTGCAATATAACGACATGCGCTACGGTACCTTTGATGGTGATGCCAGTTCACAAGACAAGTTCATCTTTTACTTCTTACTTACAGAGGAAAACGGGGAGCTTAAAGCCAGTCAACGAGATGCAGAACAACCGGAATTTTCTCAACAAATGTTTATAGATTTTTGGGAACGAATCCAGGGTATTAAAAAAGCTCCTGCTGCGGATTAAGGTCTAAAATACCTGATTTATTGACAACCTCTATTAATTCTTGTTGCAGATCCGTTGATGCCTGTACTAAAGGCAGTCTAGTCTCTAAAGTACAATAGCCTAGATAGTTTAACAGTGCCTTAATACCAGTTGGATTACCTTCAGCATACAGTGGTGTATGGATATCCATTAATCGCTCATTTAGTGATTTAGCTAAAGCATAATGATTGGTCCGAGCTGCTTTAATCATTTCAGCAAAAACATACGGAAACGCGTTTGCGATGACAGAGATACCACCCGATGCGCCTAACATACACATAGACATGGTAGTTGGATCATCCCCTGAAAGCACTTCTAAATGATCCGGTTTTTCTTTCAGTAAGGTCAGTCCGAAGTTAACGTCACCTGTTGCCTCTTTCACCGCCATAAATTGAGGATGATTATTAGCCAAGCGAACTAGGGTATCAATTTCAATATTGACAGCTGTCCTGGACGGAATATTATAAATAATGATAGGGACCGGTGAATGATCTGCCAACTCCATATAGTGCTGATAAATCCCCTCTTGTGTAGGTCGAACATATGCTGGAGAACTACACATGATACCATCAAGACCCTCTATTTTAATTTGTTTAAGTCGCTGGACGAGTTTCCCAGTACTGCTCCCCCCAAAATGACCTGCCACTACAGATACTCTCTTATCAACAGTTTGAATGACAAATTCGAGTACTTGAGTAGCTTCTGTTTCAGATAATAAGGCTGCTTCCCCAGTGGTTCCTAAAGCAACAATGAAGTCCACTCCACCTTTGATCACGTGTTCAATGATGGCCTTCAGTGCTGGAAAATCCACTTGATTATCTTTTAGAGGAGTAATAATGGCTACTCCACAGCCTCTTGCTTGAAACATACCTTATGAGGGATTCATTAATTTAATATAATTCAGGGCTTCTTTTAAGTATTTAGCTTTAGCTGAACGGTCTTTCATGTCCAACATAAATTCGCAACAATGAGCATGATCATTTAATTTGCCTACTCTAAAGACTCCTTTAGCACATGTCATCAAATTGAGTAAGCTTTGATCTAAGTTTTCATCTAAACCAAAAAGCAATTGATTTTGCTGTCGCTGGAGCTGCTCTAGCACCTCCATTTTTGGATGATAGAAAAAGGAAAAATCTTTAGTAGTCAGTAGGACTAAATGCTCATCAGCAATGAGTTGGGTTTCTTTTATGTTGGTACATAACCACATCCAATTAAGGGTTACTGTTTTACCGAAAGTACTACGCGCAGCTTTTTCCCAGGATTTCTGATCTACATCAGAACCACTGCCAACTAGGACAATACGCTGGATATTAGAAGGATCAAAGCTTCTTTTATCCTTGGAATGTGCCTGGATTTTTTTGAGCAGAAGTCGCTGTCCAAATGCAGACCTCCATTGTTTTAAAAATGCCATAAATGATCTTTACGAAACCGCTATTTAAGCGATATCATAGTGTCCGATAGAAGCGTACTTTTCAATGCGTTGATTGATTAGTTCATCTGTTTCGATCGGTTCTAACTCTGTAAGCGCTTTCTTAATATGACGCTTTAGTATTTTGGCTGCTTCCTCTGGATTGGAGTGTGCCCCCCCAACTGGTTCTTTGATGATTCCGTCGACTATACCAAATTCGTGCATGTGTTCAGCGGTCAATTTCAATTGCTCTGCTGCTTGTTCCTTGTAATCCCAAGATCGCCAAAGTATAGAAGAACAAGATTCTGGAGAGATAACGGAATACCAAGTATTCTCCATCATGAAAACACGGTCTCCTAATCCTATACCGATAGCTCCACCTGATGCACCCTCTCCAATTACAACACAAACAATAGGCACTCGAAGTTGAGCCATTTCTAATAAGTTTTTAGCAATAGCCTCTGCTTGACCACGTTCTTCCGCTTCAATCCCAGGGAATGCTCCTGGAGTATCTATTAAAGTTACCACAGGCATGTTGAATCGCTCGGCAAGCTTCATTAAGCGTAGTGCCTTTCGATATCCTTCAGGATTGGCCATTCCAAAGTTGCGGTATTGGCGCATCTTGGTCCCCGTTCCTTTTTGGTGACCTAAAATCACAACTGCCTTACCATCAATCTCTCCTATTCCACCTACTATGGCTTTGTCATCTTTACAGTAACGGTCACCATGCAGCTCTACAAATTCTTTACAGATTTGCTCGATATAATATAAAGTATATGGACGTTCTGGGTGGCGAGATAATTGAACCTTTTGCCAACCGGAGAGATTACCATATATTTCTTTCTTTTTAAGATCAATTTTTTCTTGGATCTCTAGGACCATCTTGTCCACATCTATATCACCATCCTCAGCAATTTCCTTTACTTTCTCTAACTGAGCATATAAGGTCTCTAAGGGTTTTTCAAAATCAAGAAATACCATAAATCCTGTTTTATTAACAAATGTTTAGTGTTCTTATTTGGGCCATGGGAAAAGCAAAATTAATAAACAAGTATTACAGATTACTCAAACCAAATTTTTTTTTTAATTTATTTACACAAAGTTGTGAATTATTATTCGATAATATATATTTGCATCGCTTTAAATGTAAAGTACGGTCTGGTAGTTCAGTTGGTTAGAATACCTGCCTGTCACGCAGGGGGTCGCGGGTTCGAGTCCCGTCCAGACCGCATAAAGCTTCAAGTTTCACTTGGAGCTTTTGTTTTTTACAGACACTATATACTGGGAAAAATTTGACAATCAATGGCTTACAAATAAGCTGAAAATAGTTTCATTTTTACCCATAAAAAAGTCAGTTAAAACTTTTGTAAAGGACCTTATTTGTATTAAGTTTAACTCGCTTTCAGAGCTACTGTCTGGTAGTTCAGTTGGTTAGAATACCTGCCTGTCACGCAGGGGGTCGCGGGTTCGAGTCCCGTCCAGACCGCTAGATGTAAAAAAGCTCCCTTTTTAAGGGAGCTTTTTTTATAGCTTAAATGTGGTCTGTTCCAATTTTGAATAAATATTATTCTTCATCTGGCATAACTGACATAACTAATCCAGTCGCATCACCAAAATCACCACCTTCAATAATTTTTCCATTTTCATCAAATGTTAAGTAGTGATACCACAAACCTTTAAAGCTCTTTCCAGAAACTGAATGAGTCCCAGACCAATGGCCATAAGTTCTAACACTACCATTTGGAAGACTAGTCTCAGGATCTACACCTGGAAGATAATTTTGAGCTTCCCAAGAAATATCTTCCATAGCATCTTGCCATCCTTTTATATATTCTCCCAGCGCTTCTTTATTCATGAGAGGCCCGCCATAAAAGGCACTTTGGAATTCAACATTATCTGCATAAAATTCCATTGTAGCATCAAAATCTTCTGTAACAAAAACATCAAACCACTGCTTAGTGATTTCAAGATTTCTTTCATAGTCAGGATGTTGAACATTAGAACAAGAACTGAGCATTATTAATGAAAGTAAAAATATTAGATTTTTCATCGTATTGTTTTTAGTTTATTTAATATAAGGAAAAATAATCATAGGCATATCTTCTTCTTTGAGTTAAGTTACTTTTAAACTGCTCATAATGTATATCTTAACACACGAACCTACCGGAAGGAATGACGGAGGATATGAAGATTTATCCTATGATCATGCATGGTGTTTTTGCAGTATTACCCCTAGTGGTTTTATACAAAATGTCTAAAATGAATTTAAGCAAATAAACGCATTCAGCCTTTAAATAAATCAAAAGGCCCGAGCATAACTCGGGCCTTTATTATTTGGTTTTTTGATGTCTAATTATTTCGATCTTCTCGTCTTCTCTGTCGATCTGCCTTTTCTCGATCTTTAGCATCCTGCTGCATTTTATAAAAGTCTAAAGTCTCATCAATCATGAACCCTTTATCCTTATTATTATCATGACCATATGCTGTGATGTAGATAACGGTTTCGATATAGTCATTAGTATTTTGAACGCCTTTGAATAGATATCCAATCAGTGGGATACGTCTGAGTAAAGGCAAGCCACCTTGGGCATTAAATTTTTCTTCTTTAATAAGTCCACCAATAATCAAGGTCTCACCATCCTTGATATCCACATCGGTATTTATCTTGCTCGACTCAATATTATATTCACCATCTACTGAAGTAGGAATAAACTCTGAAATAGTACTTTTTACTTGAAGATGAATAGTTGAATCAGCCGCCAATCTTGGATTGATCTCGAGTTTAATTCCAGTGCTTAAACTCTGTAAAGTTGTAGTAACGCCATTAATCGTGGCTGTTTCTAATAAAATGTATTTATCATCCGTAATATTAATTTCAGCTGTGCCACCGTTTTTAACGGTTATGTGCGGATTGGTGGCAATTTTTGCTACGCTATTTTCAACCAGTGCTTGAATATTTAATTTGAAGCTATTATCAACGATATTAGTAACATCAAAGGTAAGCTCCATGCCTCCACCTAAAGCAGCAGGGTCATATCCCACCTCGCTGAACTGTCCTGATGTTCCATTCTGGATATTGATATCCCATTTATAGCCGTCAAAATGTCGATACTCAACTACTAATAATTCTACGGTAACGGATTGATGCGGCGCATCAATCAATTCAAACAATTTAATCGCTTCATGGACTTGGACGAAATTACCTTTCAACAAGACAGCACCTCTCACTGCCAATTCAGTTGCTTGAACCGGAATATTTAAATCTGACAATTTACTCAAGAGCACAGAAGTAGACGTATATAAGGCTTGATACATGAAGGTAACCTCTTGATTAGCGCTTAAAGAATCTTTTGTTATTACAGTCCAATCCTGCTCGTTCTTTTGAATTAAATAAGGCTTATCACCTAAGGCATGCTTGATTAGCTCTTCAAAATCCTCGAATATTTTCTGTTCAATTTTCTCGATGAGAATTTTTTCAGAGTCCAAATTCACCTCTTTGTCTAATAACTCAGCTACTTTGGCTAGCAGAGAGTCTAAGGATTCATCATTTACATTGACAAAGATTTGTCCATTATCCAATTTGACTTGGGCCTGGCTGCTTTGTAAGGACAAAAACAACATTAGGGCAAAAGCTACTATGTATTGAATTCTCATAATCGTAATTAGTATTGGTACTTTAAGTATTAATCCTATAATCTACAGGCTGAAAACAACTACAAGAAAAAACAAAGTTCCTTTAACTAATCGCTCCTTAAAAAAAAATTGACGAAATACTAATTAGAAAGGTCAAAAAGGTGAGAAAAATGCTATTGTCGGCGGAATTAAATAACAATATACTTACATAAAAGTAAATAAAAAGGGGACTTCAAATGAAGTCCCCTTTTTTTACAGATGAGCAGTCAATTATTGCTTAATAACTTGATGCGTAAATACCTTTGCACCCACAGTCAACTGGAGGAGGTAAGTACCTGCCGGTAGCTGGTTGAGTTGATAAGAAACATGTTTCACATTCCGATCAACATACTCCGCCAGGATGGTTTTAACCAAGGCGCCATTCACATCAAATAATTGAAGTAATACCTGGTCAGGATTAGGTATCTCCAATTCCATGTGTAATGCATCTGTAGTGGGATTTGGATAGCTTTTAAGATCAAATTTGAAGTTCTGATCAAGCTGTTCGCTACGATCAAACTCTTGATTAACATCCAATTTATCATCGTGATCATCTAAATCTTCTGCACAATTACATTCTAGAATCTGAGTACAAGAGGCTGCGTTGCCACAGGCATCTGTAGCGGTCCAAATTCTAAGGATTTCTCCACCACAGGCACTTAACTCGTCTCTATAAGTAATTACAGCTCCTGCTTCACTAGTTGCCCAACCTGTTTCATCTGGATAAGCGGATGCCCCATCTTCCAAAACAATATCTGCCGGACATTCCACAACTGGCGGCTCATTATCAAAGGTTGTCGTCCAACTCAATGTAATAGCACGTTCTGCAGTATTGCCGCAATCATCTGTGGCGATATAGGTTACCACTTGTGTTTTCTGACAGTTTGCTTCTACGATAGGACCAGTAGTACAAGTTATCTCTACTTCCTCGTCACAGTTATCTGTTGCAGTCATTACCATATCACAGCCTGGAGTCCAGTCTTCATCAAATACTGGAGCAATATCATCTATAACAGTAATGACCTGTGTACAAGAAGATGTGTTTCCGCAATCATCCATTGCGGTCCAAACTCTCTGAATTCCGCCATCATTACTACAAGGATTACCGGTACTCTGATCTTGGTGATATACAACCAAATCTACATCGCAATTATCGGTAGCAATTGGTTCTCCTAATTGTGTTGGACAATCATCGTCTCCACAATTAATCGTTACATCATCTGGACATTCAATTATTGGTGCCTCATCATCAGTCATACTGATTAATTGAACACAGCTTGAAGTGTTTCCACAATCATCAATAGCGGTCCAAATACGTTCCAATCCACCATCATCGCAAAGATTCGTTGATCCAGCATCTTCATGACTCACTTGGACAGAACCACAATTATCGGTAGCAGTTGCAATACCTGTCACACTAATATCTGTAGCTTCTCCACATTGAACTGTAGTGTTTAATGGACACTCGATAACAGGAGCTTCATTATCATTTAAGGATATATTCTGAACACAAGAACTTGCATTTCCACAATCATCTGTTGCCGTCCAGGTTCTAACAACGGTAATATCACATCCTGAACCAGATGATTGGTCCAAATAGGTAATATCAAAATCACTACAAATATCTGTAGCTGTAGCTTCTCCGGTAAAAGTTAGATCAAGATCAAGTCCACAATTTGCATCTACATCTACTGGACAGGTAATCTCTGGAGCATCTTCATCAGAAACCTCAATCGACTGGACACAAGTGGAGGTATTCCCACAATTATCTGTTGCCATCCAAGTTCTTTGAATATCGAAAATACACCCTGCATTTTGTTGAATATCGGTGTAAGTAACATTGACTCCAGAACAATCGTCTGTTGCTACAGGAGTACCACAAACAACTGGTAATGGTTCTTGTGCACAAGTAATCTCAATATCCTGTGGACAATTAATCACAGGTGGTGTATTATCCACTACAGCAATCAATTGAGTACAAGTTGAGGTATTTCCACAATCATCTGTTGCTGTCCAAGTCCTCAAAATTCCACCACCAGCATCACATGGTTCATCACTGGTACCATCCATAAAAGTAACAAGCACATTGCTACAATCATCTGTTGCTGTAGCGGTACCTGTAGAGGTTGGATCAGTACTATCCCCACAAGCAATAGTCACATCTGCTGGACATAAAATAACAGGAGGGTTATCATCCGAGATTTGAATCAATTGATCACAAGAACTTGTATTTCCACAATCATCTGTTGCCACCCAAGTTCTCAATATATCCGACAAACAAGTGCTACCTCCATTTGAATCCAAGAAAGTAACTGTATAGCTATTACAATCATCACTTACAGCTGGAGTACCCGTTGCCGAAGGATTAGTATTATCTCCACATGAAATGGTTACATCTGCTGGACATGAAATAATAGGAGGGGTATCATCGCTGATTTCTATTGTTTGAGTACAATTCGAGGTATTGCCACAATCATCCGAAGCCGTCCAGGTTCTAGTAATCGTAGTCAAACAAGTGTTCCCTGAACTAGTATCTGAATAACTTACTGTATATCCACTACAATCATCGCTTGCTGTTGCCGTACCTGTTGCCGAAGGGTCGGTATCATCTCCACACGATACGGTTACATCACTTGGGCAAGTAACTACTGGAGGCGTATCATCGCTGATTTCTATTGTTTGCGTACAAGTTTCTGTTGTATTGGTACAATTATTTGTAGTTGACCAGGTTCGCTCTATAGTGTAATCTGTAGCACAACTTCCTGGTACAATAACATCTGAATACGTAATAGGGGAGCAATTACCTGAAGAGGTAGCGGCGCCCGTTATAGCAGGATCAGTGCTATCATTACAATCTAAATCAATGTCAGCGGGACAAGTCAATACACACTCACAGAACTCGTAACAAAAGTCAATATGACTGAGACCATACCATTGCCCATTATTTGGATTATGAACGGAGTGTAAGTTCCCATCATTCACTATGGGAGAATTGTAATCGTAAACATTGACCGAATCGGGTCCTCCTTTAACTGCTATGGAGAATAGATTCACTGAATTTCCAACGACGCTAAAGGCTGGACCACATGCAGTATTAGTTACGGTAATAGTAACTGAACCACCAGCAGGAAGTGGATATACTCCTGAAGTTATGGGCTCTAGTCTGTAAAAGGAATAATTTTGACAATCTTGATCTCCGGGAGGATTCCAGGCAATTTGTTCTGGAATTACACCTGATGTAGAGGAATCATCGCTAGGACATTGTGCTTGAACTTGGTATGCTGTCCATAAGAGGAATAGACAACACACCCATTGTTTGAGTGAAATTTTCATAATTTGAGATTTAATAAGGTACTATACTTTCAAGCAAAGTGAAAGTAATTGTTTAATGCTATTCTTATAAGTTGCTTTTTACATTAAGTAGAATGGCTTTTCAATTAGGGGTCTAGTATTTTATTAAGCGTATAAATGGTGTTTGTTTATCGTGCATTTATTATCAATAAAAAAATATATTTTTAATTTATATTAAATTTAATTTAAGTCGTCCAAATAATCTTTAACTTCAAAAGAAGGCAAATGTCCTAAATGCAATATATTTTTTCCAAAATACACCTATTAATTACCAAAAAAAGATAATTTATGTCCATTTAACGAAACGAAGGTAAAATAAAATATATACGATTTCTATTTTTACTTAGGTATTTTCTGGTCCATTATCTTACTAGTCAAAAGTAGACTATCCCTCCAAAGTGTTTTTGCTGAAATAAGACATTTATTTATTGAAAAAAGACAAATTTGTTAGTGGCTAAAAGGGGAAACATGATTTTCAAACATTTAAATACCTTAAGTGATGCCCTCTAATAAATCAATCAAATACTGTATTTGTTTAGATGAATCCATGCTGTTAAAACTATAGTCTCTATCAAAAAATACAACTTGCGAGTTTTTAGCATTTTATATCCTATATTTGGACCGAATTAAGTGATTCTTAATACGGCAAATAGCAAAAGACTCACTCTATTTATACCCCAAACATCATTTAAGTTACTGTTCATGAAAAAGATCTACCCCCTTTTCTTTTTAATGATCATTCTTGTCATACCTTGTTTTTCGCAAGAAAGAGGTATTCATGTGCATCAAATTGAAGCGGAGCTTTCTCAGCATACTGTATCGGCTATCACACAAGACCGACATGGCTTCCTATGGGTAGGGACTTTGTATGGATTGAACAAATTCGACGGCGTTCAATTCACCACTTATCATCAGTTTGGTGGAAAAGGGGACGGACTACCTAGCGACAACATCACAGCTATGATTACCAACCAGGATGGTAATCTCGTAATAGGCACCCATGGATACGGAATCTCCATTTTTGATGTTTCCACACAACAATTCACCAATTATGCCCACGACCCTGAGAATCCAAATAGCTTGAGTAGTGATGGCGTGGTTTGCCTATTTGAAGATAAGAATGGTATCCTTTGGATAGGAACAGAACGGGCAGGATTAAATGTATTTGATCCTGAAAAACAGAAGTTCAAGCGATATTTTCATGCTGACTCAACCAATACCTCAGCTATAGGATTTGACTATATTTCAGCTATACAAGCAGATGCTAAGGGTAATATGCTTGTCGGCACGCATGGCCAAGGCCTTGGAATTATCAAAAAACGCAGTGGGCAAATCGTTCAACTTCATAAAGCTAATAATAGCTTACATTCTGATATCATTAAAAAGATTTATAAAACTGAAGCAGGAATTATTTGGGTGGGTACCAATCAGGGAATAGTTCAGTTGATAGAAGATGAACAAGGATTTCGAACGATTTTTCCATTTGAAGATAATAGTCCAATAGTTCAACAACTCCAGCAATCTGAGATCCTTTCACTTAGTGAAAATCCAAAGGGTACCCTTTGGATTGGTACAGAAAACAATGGATTATTTAGATATAATAACAAAACCAAGCAACTGGACCAGTACAAACAAGAAAACAACCTACCCAGTAGCTTAGCAGCCAACTCCATATGGTCCATGTTTACTGATCGAGATGGTATTCTTTGGTTAGGTTATTATTTCAAAGGACTAGGAAAGATCGATCCTTTGGAGCAGAAGTTTGAACCCACACTCCAATTAATTCAAGGTCAAGAGGTATATGACTTAGACTTAGTATCGGCTTTTGGAGAATGCAAAGACGGCACCCTATGGGTAGGAATGGACGGTAAGGGATTATACCGAGTACACAAAAATGGAATCACCTTTTACCATGAAAAATCTGGCCATAATCTTGGAAGTAACAATATTACTGGAATCTGCTTAGATGACCAAGACAACCTTTTTGTGAGCACATGGGGAGGAGGCTTAAGATACTTAGCCCATGGAAGTGATCACTTTCAAATATTAGATCTTAACTTATCTGCTTCTCATTCAGCAAAGCTTCCACAAATCATGCTCGATAGTAGGCATCGACTATGGATCAGTAACTTCCAACATGGAATAGAAGTCATTGATGCAAATACCCTAAAAAATCTTGAATTTAAAGCTAGCCGCAAAAAGTACTTAGGTTCTGATAAATTCAATTGCATGGAAGAGGATCGTTTTGGAAATATATGGCTGGGGAGTTCCAATAACGGCATACATAGGATTACCATAGATGATCAATTGAATTTAGTAGACATTAAGTCTATTAGAGAATTGTCTGAGACTACTGAACTTGAAGGGAGTATGATCTCATCCATCCATTTAGCCCGAAATGGGCACATCTGGTTTGGTACACGCGCACGAGGCCTATTTTGTTTTGATCCGGAGAAACTACAAACCTATTCTATTAGTAATCAAATCGCCTTGCCAACCAAAAATATCTACAGTTTAAACGAGGATGGCCAGGGCAATATTTGGGCAGGAACCAATCGAGGACTATTCAGTCTTAATCCTACAACCAAAAAACTTCATCATTTTAAGCAATCCGATGGACTTCAATCCAACGAATTCTTCAAGAACTCCAGTTACAAGGGTCGCGATGGAAGTCTATATTTTGGTGGCACCTTAGGCTATAATAAATTCAAAGCGGGTGCTTTTTCTCACAATACACAAGTTCCGGAAGTGTATATCACTGACCTCGAGGTATCTGGGAAGGAACAGGACATTCAAACAGACCGGTATTTTAATAATAACAGCTTAAGATTCAAGCATAAAGACAATGACTTGATCATAGGAATCAGTGCTAGCAATTTTTCTCAGGCGAGTAAAACAACTTTTGAGTATCGCTTAAAAGGGTATGAAAGTGATTTTATCAGCCAAGAAAATGTCAAGGAAGTAAGGTATCCCAATCTAAACCCTGGTCACTATACCTTTGAAATCTTGGCTAAAAATAATGATGGTGTTCCTTCCGCTGAATGGGTTAAATTGAATATTCATATTCAAAAACCTTGGTATGCAACCTATCTGGCATTTGCCTTATACTTAATTATAATAGGTAGTCTAATGCTTTGGAGGAAAAATGTCCTAACTGAAAAACAAGCGCTGAACTTTTCCCTCATTCAAAAAAAGAATGATG
The DNA here is from genome assembly GCA_964225135.1 of Mesoflavibacter profundi. Lineage (GTDB taxonomy): Bacteria > Bacteroidota > Bacteroidia > Chitinophagales > Saprospiraceae > AM-2324. The sequence continues at coordinate 17,708 of CAXQNQ010000058.1, read as the reverse complement.
TAGATCGTCTGGAGGAAATGGATGGGCTCAAAACTCGATTCTACACCAATATTTCTCATGAGCTGAAAACACCTGTAACCTTAATCATTAGTCCATTGAAAAGTATGATTAGCAGGTTTGAAGGAAAGCTCGAGCAAAAACGCATTTTTCAGATGATGCTTTCCAATGCAGAGCAACTTTATCGCCTGATCAATCAAATACTAGAACTATCAAAAATTGAAGCAGGAAAGGCAAATCTGCAACCCTCAGAAGGTGATATACATACTTTTCTAAGACGTATTAGTCTGTACTTCTCAGGTTATGCAGATGAACAACAACTCAAATATGAGTTAGATATTCCAAAAGACCCCTGTTTCATTTATTTTGATGCAGACAAAATGGAGCGCGTCTTTGTGAACCTAATTTCTAATGCGTTTAAATTCACTTCCAAATTTGGCTTAGTTCGTATAAAAACTTTTGTGACAGATACTGAAATTCAAATACATATTGAAGACAGTGGAAAAGGTATCTCTGCGGAAGATCAACCTTATATTTTCGATCGCTTTTACAGTAATAAAAATGAATCCAATCCAAGTGGCACAGGTATAGGGCTTGAGATCGCAAAGCAAATTACGGAACAGCATGGTGGTCAAATACAAGTAGAAAGTATGCTTGGTAAAGGAACTTCTTTTATCATTACCTTACCCAAAGGGCATACACATTTCCCTTCGACAATCATACAGAAACAAGCACGTACTGATTTTCAACTTAGTGAGGAGTCTGTCATTGAATTGAAACACTATCAGATTATAGAAGAAGATAATAATAAAGAAACCATCCAAGAAACCAGTTCTTCTGTTCAAGCCATAAAACCAATCATTTTGATTGTAGAGGACAACCCTGACATACAACGACTATTCCAACACCTACTTTCGAGAACCTATGAACTAATCATCGCTTCAAATGGTAAAGAAGGATTTGAAATAGCCAAATTAAAGAAGCCCAAGTTGATTATTACGGATGGTATGATGGATCAGATGGATGGATTTGAATTAACGGACAAAATCAAATCAGATCCTGAATTGAGCCACATAATTGTCATCATGACTACTGTATTAAGTTCTGATGAAGCCAAGGAAAAAGCCTATTTACATGGTGTAGATGCATTAATTACAAAGCCTTTTGATCCTGATATGCTTTTGATTAGGATTCAAAATTTCCTGAATATCAATAAAAATATCAAGGCTAGCGCCTTTAAAGTAAATAGTCAACCTAAACATAATAAAGCAGCCGAGGACTTCGTGAAGTTTTCTGAAGCTGACGAAATATTTATCCAAAAGGCGATAGAAATTATAGAGGAAAACTTTGCTCAGCCTGATTTTACTGTGGAACATCTATGTAAAAAGCTGGGTGTAAGTAAAAGTAACCTATACCGAAAAGTCAAGGCCATTTTGAATTGCACGACTAATGAACTCATACGAAATACAAGAATAAAACGTGCAGCATATTTGTTGAAGCATAGTGATTTGAAGATTTCAGAGATTACTTACAAGGTGGGATTCAATGATTTACAATACTTCAGAAAGTGTTTCAAGCAGGTTTATAATATGACCCCTTCTGAGTTTATGCGGTCCATCAAAGACAATAAATCTTATATAGAAGAATAAAAAAGCACTATCCAAAATAGAATAGTGCTAGATAATTTGAGATAGCTATAAGGCCAAAAGGTCTATTGAGCAATCATTAATCTATGATTTCTGCAATAGGCTCTGGCTTGAATTCATTTGTAATTTCTAAAACTTGTATTGGGTTATTATTGCTACCTACCAAATATATAGTTTCACCAAGCCAATTAACTTTACTTATAGTACGAGTTTCATTTGGTAAATAAAGTCCACTCCTATCATTAGGGATATAGTTAAAAGATTGGTCTTGATTATTGATAAACAATTGTCCAAAGGATGCATCTCCTCTTGGTGTTTCAATTTCTGCTTGGAACAAATTACCAGCTACAAAAAGGTCTTCAAAACCATCCTCATTGATATCCACCACCTGAATAGCATTTATGGAAGACATCTGTGCTTCAATAGGTAATTCTACTCCTTTAAATCCTTTTTTAGGCTGTCTAAAAAATATCATACTAGCCATCTGGTTCGCTTGATATTGCAAAGCATTGTTCAATGCATCAGCGCCATAAATAGCATTTAGATCAGAATTAGCAAAGGCATCATAGTTCATGAATTTTTCTTTGATTAGAGGGATTTGCTCTGAAGAACATTGTTTACCCCTTACTGGATATTGGATATCCCCTTCAAAATATCCAAGTACAATATCTTGCTTACCATTTTGATCAAAATCCGCGGCATATACATCAAAGGTTTTTCCTTTTTTAGCTTTGTATTTATAATTCTTTCCTAAGTTACCTGCTATAAGGTCTGTGTGTCCATCATTATTTAAATCTGCCATTGATAAACAATTCCACCAACCTACATATTGCTGATCAAAATAGGTATCCGATTCATCGCTTAATGCCCCTGCTTTGTTCATCAAGACAGTTGGGCTCATCCACTCACCAACCAAGATTAAGTCTTGCTTTCCATCCAAATCGAGATCATACCAAACCGCATCCGTAATCATTCCGATATCTTTCAACGGATCATTGTAAGTATCAGCAGCAAATTCAAATACTACTGCACCATTTTCGCTTTTATTTTCAAGAAGGAAACTGGAAGCTGGTGATGGATATTGTCCAGGTACTTGACGACCACCAACAAATACATCCAGATCGCCATCCAAGTCAAAATCCACTGCTTTCAAAACCCCAGTACTTGATGCATAATCTGGAAGTATGTTTGTTGTTGGTACAAACTGGTTGGATTCATTCAAATACAGTTGATCCGTATAGTAATCATCCTCCAAGTTTTTCTCTGAACCTCCCATACCAATAAGCAAGTCTAAGTCACCATCTTTATCTACATCTAAAAAGAGCGCAGTTCCTGCTTCTTGTTCAGTATCCGGAAGTATTTGTTTGTTGATTGCTGATCCTTGAATATGTAGAATTGTTGATGCCTGTCCATTAGCTCCTCCTAAAAAGACATATCCTTCATCTGCACTACTGGTTTCGGCAAATTCAATAACTGGACCAAGGCCCGATAACTTATGAGGAATCAAAATCTCTCTTTTGAAGTCATCAAAATCATTCTCTAGGTGCGTCCATTGAAAAGGAGTCTCTGCCAGAGATCTAAAGTAGACCTCTGGAGATGACTCATTATGCTGAACTAATTCAGCTCTACCAAATTTTATATCTTGAATTGAATTCAACTGTAAATCCAAAAATTTCTCTTTCTGTCCATTGGGCCATTGCACAACCAAAGAATCTATTGCTTTTGAATCACCCAGACCAAAGTGGATCAATCTGCCCATTGCAGATTGAAATCCACGAGTCCTTGTATGTTCATAGTATTGGGAGTGTCCATTAGAATAAAGCCATATACGAGCTCCTAATCCTTCTTGATTCTTTGCTGAACCTTTTAGATTAATGGTTATATAATTATGCTTTTGATTTTCTCTACTTAGGTTTTTGAAGACGCAAGCGGTGGTATCTATGTTGTTGATAATCAGTTCTAGGTCACCATCTTGGTCCAAATCCGCGTATGCCATACCATTAGAGAAGTCTGGTCTTTGAATACCCCATTTATGATTCACTCGTTCGAAATGAGTTCCATCTACATTTCGGAACATATAATTGTCTACCTTCTTGGAAGGCATCCGATCCATTAAATCGTGTATATTGAGTTCCTTATATCTTACTTTTAAGCTGATATCAACTCTTTCCAACCACTTAAAAAAGTCTTTATTGTTGATGTCTTTTCTAGTTCCATTAGAAACATACAAATCTTTTAACCCGTCATTATCGTAATCCCCAAATAAACAAGCCCAACTCCAGTCCGTACTTTCCATTCCTGAGAACTTAGCTTGATCTCCATAAAAAGGAATACCATCTTTAGTTCCTTGATAAGTTTGAAGGGTATTGTACATGTATTGGTAGTGGAATCCTAAATGAACATTATTCCAAAATCCTGGAATATTCATACTCGCCATATTGGCTTTTGATCTGTAGTTATCCGCAGGACTCATATCCAATTGGAAAATATCCAATTGTCCGTCTTGGTTAAAATCTGCTGCATCCACTCCCATCCCATAAAAAGCAGTATGTTGAAAAGCAGATTCTAGGTGATTGGTGAAGGTTCCATCACCATTATTGATAAAAAATCGGTCTGGGGTATTAAAGTCATTAGACAAGTACAAATCAGTATGCCCATCTTGGTTAAAATCTGAGGCTAAAACACCAATAGTCAAACCAAAATTTTGGATTCCTGAAGCTTCAGTTACATCTGAGAATGTACCATCACCATTATTTTGATACAAGTGATCAGAGGCTTCCCAGGTATTATTCTGAATCTTTTGGTAATAATCTTTGGATATGGCTTGAAAAGGGGTTGGTTCATAGTTTCCGACTAGTAGATCTAGATCACCATCGTTATCATAGTCAAAGAAAACAGATTGTATAGAATAGGATGAATCGGCGATTCCATAGGATTCTGCCTCTTCAGAGAATGTTGGGATACCTTTATCGTTTAGACCTTTATTAATCCAAAGTTCATTTTTTCTATCCGCCCATTTTCCAGCTACAGATATGTAAATATCATCCCAACCATCTTGGTTTACATCTGAGATAGTTACACCTGTATACCATTTATCTTTCCCTGATATACCAGAGGCAGATGTTATTTTTTCAAATTGTAGGTTTCCTGAGTTTAGGTAAAGTTCATTACCCTTCATATTGGAGGTAAAGAAGAGATCCTCCTGGCCATCTTGATTAAAATCACCTACACCTACGCCACCTCCCATATAGAAATAGCCATATGTGAAGTAATTCATGGAGTCTGTAACAGTAAGGTCATTTCGAAAATCTAGGCCTGAATGAGTGGCAGTTACCTCTTCAAAGATAACTGTAGATTGTGAAGTGTTTTCCTTTTGATTTGTACATGCAGTACAACACCACATCAAAGCAAATAAAAGTATAAGAATTCTATTCATGTCAAAATCATAATAAGCCCAGGTATAAACCTGGGCCTACTCTCACTAATTATTATAAAGTCATTAGTAACCAGGATTCTGAGTCAGGTTACTCGCTCTCAACAATTCATTTTGTGGAACTGGAAGTAATTCATGCTTTCCAGTTTGGAAATTATCTAACTGATCAGTAGCTATTCCCCAACGAACTAAATCGATGTAACGGAATCCTTCTAATGCCAATTCTAACTGACGCTCTAATACGATGGCATCCATTAGGTCAGAACCAGTAGCAGTTACATCTGCTAATCCTACTCTTGAACGAACTTTGTTTAACTCTGTTTGAGCAGCCATGTCGTTACCAGCTTTGTGGTTAGCTTCAGCAGCCATCAAAAGAATATCAGAGTAACGGATTAGTCTCCAGTTTGTACCGTAGTTCAATTGGAATACACCGTCATTCGTCTCTGTAGAATAAGCACCATACTTTCTTCTCAAGAAGCCTTGGTAATCAAATGGCTCTGAACCATCATACTCACCACCAGCATCAATGAATTCTTGTTCAGACATCATTGTTTCTGTTCTTCTAACTACATCACCTGCATCAACAAATGCGTTCCATAGTTTTTCAGAAGGATAGTTGAATCCCCAACCGTTATTTAAAGAATCAACACCTGAGAATGCACCTTCTCTTGCTCCCATCAACTGGATGTGCATATTAGATTCTGCGCGTGCTCCCCAAGGGTATCCATTTGCACCCCAGTCGTAACCAGCAGTTTCGATATATACTGCTTCCATCACAGATTCTACACCAAGTTCACCCGCTTCAGCAAAAACATTTTTGAATTCAGGCTCTAGGTCATATTCTCCAGAGTTGATGATATCAGCAAAAGTTCCAGCAGCTTCAGACCATTTTTCTTGGTAAAGTTGTGCTTTACCTAAAATGGTCTGTGCAGTACCTTTAGTCATTCTGAATCTATCAGCACTTGAATATTCACTCTTATTTGGAAGTACCGCTACAGCAGCAGATGCATCCGCTTCGATTTGTGCATATATCTGAGCAGCAGGAACACGTGCCTGATTGTACTCAGATGGTGCCAATTCATTAAGAATCAAAGGAACATCACCAAATAGCGTTACTAATTCAAGGTAGTAATATGCGCGAAGGGCTTTAGCCTCATTGATCAAACGAGTTTTGAAGTCGTTATCACCTTCTACATTATTGATCACAAGATTCGCTCTATAAATACCATAGTAATTTACAGCCCATGTTGCCTCAATTGGTGCATTAGTAGCATCAAAAGTCATTCTGTCAATAGCAACATAGTTCGGTTGGTCACCTGCATTTGCTCCACCTGCCTGAGATTCATCAGAAGGAAGAGTCTTTACTAAATATGGAGAAGACCAACCAGAACCCCATTGATTCTGGTGCCACTGAAGAATATCATAAATAGCCATAGTCGCTTGACCAGCATCTTCGTCCGTTTTGTAGAATTCATCAACTGAAAGTTGATTATTTACTTCAACATCAAGGAAATCAGCACACGCATAACAACCTATAACGATTGTCAGTGCACCTAGTCCTTTCAATAAATATGATTTCATTTTATCTTTTTATGTTTGATTAGAAAGAAACATTTACACCGAACATCACCTTTTTAGGAAGAGGATAAACCCCTCTGTCAATCCCTTGAGACTGATCATCTGTAGATCCAACCTCTGGATCTAATCCTACATAGTTAGTAAAGGTGAAGAAGTCTTCTAGTGAAACGTACATTCTTGCTCCTTTTAAGAAGCTATCGGATCTTTCACTTACTGTATAACCTAACTGAAGCTGCTTTATCCTTAGGTATGAACCATCGAATACCATGAAATCAGAGTTATATGCATATACATTGTCTCCATTAGCACGGAACCAATCATTGCTTCCACTTCCTTCTACCCATCTGTCTTCATAGTAAAATGCAGGCTTGTTGGAAGAAGCACGATCTGTACGGTTATATCCAGTCAGGATATCATTACCTTTTGTTCCTTGTAAGAACATAGTGAAGTCAAATCCTTTGTAATCAGCTGCTACGCGAAGACCATAAAGCATATCAGGATGAGGACTTCCGATGAAAGTCTGATCATCTGGAGAAATGGTACCATCTCCATTTACATCTACTACTCTTGGATCACCAGCTCCAAATCCTTCAGTTAATCCCATCTCATTCATGTAATCATTTGCCTCTGATTCTGATTGAAGGATTCCATCTGTTTGATATCCTCTGAAGTACCAAGCTGGAAGACCAGCTTCAAAAGCAGTAGCAGTCCAACCTACTCCAACTCCAGCACCTGGAGCGAAGTCAAGGTTTTCATCTAGTGCAGTTACCTCATTATCAATCATGGTGATATTACCTGCAACTTCTAGGTTAAGATCTCCAAATCTATTTCTGTATGAAAGTTCAAACTCCCAACCTTTATTGGATATATCTCCTAGATTCACTACAGGAGCATTATTCCCTACGAAGTTTGGAATTATACCTGTATTCAATAGATTAATGGTCTGCTTATTGAAGTAATCAATAGTAACCCCAACACGATCATCAAACATACCAAGATCTAAACCAAAGTCAACCTGTTCAGCAGTTTCCCAAGTCAATTCAGGATTAGACAGAATAGTAGGTTCAGCTGCGATATTCAAGTTTCCATCACCATCAGGATAAGCGTTACCAAAGCCAATAGCAGATTTCCATGCTCCAGGGCTAAGGTTAGCCAAAGATCCATTTTGTCCCCAACTAGCTCTCAACTTCAAGAAGTTGATTGCGCTAGATTTAGGGAAGAAAGATTCTCTTGATACCACCCATCCAGCAGAAACTGAAGGGAAAGTACCCCACTTGTTTCCGTCAGCAAGTAAGGAAGAACCATCTCTTCTCATAACTACACTTAAAAGGTATCTACCATCGTAATCATAAGCTACTCTTCCGAAGTAAGACAATAGCGTAACTGCAGAAGCTCCACCACTTGCAGTTGTGAATTCAGGGCCAGGCTGAACAGACTCAATAAATCCGAAGTTTCCTGCCTCTTTAATCAAACCTGATCCAGCACCTAATACATAGGAATTATTGAAGGAGAACATAGAAGTACCTAATACCGCTGAGATGTTACTCTTTCCGAATGAAGTATTGTAGTTGGCAAAGTTTTCCCATTGGAATAGTGTATTATTCCAAGAGCTCTGCTCTACAGTTGACTGATTCGCTTGTGAAGTAACAGTGAAGAAGTAAGCAGGGGTCCAGTTATGAAACTTTCCGAATTCATTATCTAAACCAACTCTTGAGGTAAAGGAAAGTCCTTCCATTAGTTTTACCTCCGCAAAAGCTGAAGCCATAAGACGATCGGTAGTATTTCCATCACCATTCAATAGCGTTTGAGCTGCTACTGGATTGAATATCTCACCATTGACGAATTCTGAAACACCATAGTAGTTTCCATTAGCATCTGTCAATAATTTATTTCCAGCATCAACTTGATCTTGTACGAAAGTTGGAAGTGCTCCTGTGTATGTAACAGGAGTATTAGGATCCATCAGAATCATATTAGAAAGTACACCACCAAACTCGCTATCTTCTGTAATACCTTTACGATTGGAATGTGCATAGTTCAAACGAACTCCAACATTTAACCAATCATTTACATTAGAATTAATATTTGTACGAGCCGACATTCTAGTGAAGCGATCTCTATCGCCAACTACTATACCACCTTGATCAAAGTATGAACCTTGCACAAAATAGGTTGATTTCTCTGTTCCACCAGAAAAAGAAAGTGCATGGTTCTGGATAGGAGCAGTTTCAAATATTTCATCTACCCAGTTAGTATTCACACCATTTAAGCTATCTGCATAGCGTCCATCAATACCAGCTTCCTCCATATATAACGCATGCTGTTCAGCATCCATAAGAGTAATGTTAGTATTTGGACTTTGAATACCATATTGTGCTGAATAGGTCACCCTATTTTCACCAGCTTTACCAGTTTTTGTAGAAACAATTACTACGCCATTACCACCTTCAGCACCATAAATAGCTGCTGCTGCGGCATCTTTAAGAATTTCGATATTCTCAATTTCATTTGGAGCTAAGAAAGAGATATCTCTTGTACGCATACCATCAACGATATACAAAGGCTCAGAATTTCCATTGGATCCTGTTCCCCTAATTCGTACTTTAAATCCAGCACCAGGAGAACCAGAAGTTGGTAAAATAGAAACTCCAGCACTACGTCCTTGAATAGAAGATTGTAGCTGTCCATTTGAAAGACTCTGAATTTGATCCACCTCAATACTGGAGATAGCTCCAGTTACCTGGCTTTTTTTCTGTCTTCCGTAACCTACTACAACTACCTGATCTAATAATGCAGCATCCGTATTAAGTGATACATTAACTACATTTTTACCTGTTGTAGAAACTTCCATAGATTGATAACCCAAATAAGAGATTTCTAATATGGAAAATCCTGCTGGAAGCGTAATAGAAAATTGGCCTTCCTCATTGGTTACAGTTCCGGTGTTATCACCTTTAACCAATACAGTGGCGCCAATTAATGTTTGGCCAGTTTCATCCGTTACTGTTCCAGTTACACTTTGTTGTGCAAACATGGAAGACGAAAGGCCTAATAAAATGATCAGACTTAACAAAGATCTGATCTGTCTAGTAAAAGAATGTTTATTCATGAATAACAAGATTAAAGTGAGCATCATTATTATCGAGCCCAAACTAATCTGAAATCCATGCCTCAATAGAAGGTATTTGCGTCATTGTAGGTGGGTAAATAAACCATATTTTCACAATATGCTGATTAACAATCAATTATGTTTTTAATGGATTTTAGCAATTATTTTGCATTAAAATCCATAGATTCGGTTCGAAAAAAGAAACGTGCTTAAAAACTACTATTGACAGATTTACCCCCCCTTATTGGACTAATTCACATTTGAATTACAGCACTTTCTTAAAGAGATTTGACAGATATAACATTCTTCACTAACAATTTTGCAAATGAAGTTCATTCCATTGGTTTTATTAACCTTTTTAAGTGCTTTACAACTCACTGCACAGGACAAGTTCGCCACTGATGACCGTATCGAGCAGCTCATTGACCAAATGAGTGTTGAAGAGAAGGCAGGACAGATGACACAGGTTACTATTGATATGATTCTAAAAGATGATTCATCTACAGAAATCGATCCAAAAAAATTAAGATTTGCCATCAAGGATATGCAAGTTGGTTCAATCTTGAATGTAAAATGGCACGCATACGACCTAGCTACCTGGGACAAAGTAATTACAGCCATACAAGATGTAGCCACTAAAGAAACAAGACTAGGTGTTCCCATTCTTTATGGAATTGATGCCATACACGGTGCAAATTACACACAAGGGTCAACCCTGTTCCCACATAATATTGGAATGGCGGCAACCCGTGATAGAAATATGGTAAGAGCAGGTGCCCAAATGACTGCAAAAGAAGTTCGTGCGAGTGGACATCGATGGAATTTTGACCCTACACTTGGTGTAGGTAGGCAACCATTATGGGCTAGATTTGAAGAAACCTTTGGAGAGGATACTTACCTAGCAGCAGAACTTGGAGCGGAGGTAATACAAGGATACGAAGCAAAAGGATTAGACCATCCAGAGGCTGTAGCATCTTGTATGAAGCACTTTATCGGTTATTCGAATCCAAGATCAGGTAAAGACCGAACACCTGCATACATGACAGACAGAGAACTTCGTGAACATTACCTACCAACCTTTGAGGCGGCTGTTGCCGCAGGTACTTCAACCGTAATGATCAATTCAGGTGAACTAGACGGAATGCCTGTACACGCTAGTAAATACCTGCTTACTGATGTTTTAAGAAACGAATTAGGTTTTAAAGGTATGGTTGTGTCTGACTGGGAGGATGTTATCCGTCTTAAGTTAAGAGCCCATATCGCAGAAACAGACAAAGAAGCGGTAAGATTAGCCGTCGAAGCAGGATTAGATATGTCTATGGTTCCTTTAGACTATTCTTTCAGAAATTTATTAATTGAATTGGTTAAAGAAGGTAGAATCAGCGAAGAAAGACTGGATGAATCCGTAAGAAGAATATTAGTCTTAAAAAGAAATTTAGGTCTTTTTGATCAACCTTATATAGAAGCAGCAGCAAGAGCAAATTTTGGATTAGAGGAATATGCTGAAATAGCCCTTGAATCTGCTCAACACAGTATGACACTACTTAAGAATGAAAAAGAAATACTTCCATTAAAGGCAGGTCAAAAAATACTATTAGCAGGTCCCGCTGCCAATGAATTTACTTGCCTTCACTCCTCTTGGTCCTATAATTGGCAAGGAAATGGTAAAGAATACTACCCGAAAAGTACGAAAACGATCTACCAAGCCATGCAAGAACGCTTTGGTGCTGATCAGGTTAGTTGTGTTTCAGTTGATGATTTTGAATCTCCCTTAAACACCGATGCAAAGCAATTGAGTCAAATGGCTAAAGATGCTGATGTACTAGTTCTTTGCCTTGGTGAAAAAGCATATGCAGAATCTCCAGGTGGTATTCACGATCTAACACTAGATCAAGCCCAGTTGGATTTAGCCCAAGCGGCTATTGCAACAGGCAAGCCAGTTATTTATGTAATGGTTCAAGGACGCCCGCGTGTAATAAGCGGTATTGAAGCAGGAGCTGATGCCATCTTACAAGCTTATCGTCCTTCAAGTCAAGGAGCTAAAGCCATAGTAAGTGTTCTAAGCGGTGATTTCAACCCTTCAGGTAAATTACCTTTCACCTACCAAAGAAATACAGGTGATATCGTTCTATATGATCACAAATTTGCAGAAACCTTTACCGAATTAGCGCCAGGTGAGATTGGTATGCAAGGATTTAATCCCCAATGGGAATTTGGTCATGGACTAAGCTATACCACCTTTGAGTATGGAACTATGCAGGTAGATAAGACCAGTTTCACTGGAGATGAACAAGTAAAGGTAACGATAACAGTTACCAATACAGGCGACCAAGGCGGCCATCATGCTGTTGATCTTTTCTCGAGAGATAATTATGCATCCGTTTCTCCATGTGTGAAACGACTTCGCGCTTTTGATAAGAAATATATAGAGGCAGGAGCTACGGAAACTTTCGAATTTACGATTGATGCCGATGATCTTTCCTTTATCAATTTTGATAGCAAACGAATCACCGAAAAAGGTACTTTTACGCTTTTCATAAACGATCAAGCAATCAGTATTGAATATCAATAAAAAAAGGCAGGGAAAATTTCCCTGCCTTTTTTTTATAATTCACCCGCTTCAACGGATTCAATAAATCGAATCACCCCAGTCCAATAATTATCCATATCATCATACTGCGACAAATGCGAGCCATTCGGGCAGAATAGGTATTTACTATTTGGAATTTCAGATGCCATCCAAAGCATATGATTTGGATCCATCGTGTCGTACTTACCTCCTACCGTTAATGTAGGTACAGTAATCGTTTTTAACTTCTCTGAAACATCCCAATCTCTTAAAGTAGCATCCCCTTTTAAGCCAAATTCAGATGGTCCCTGCATATACACATAAACTTCTGGGTTCAAGTGCGTGAAGGTACGGATAATCGCATCTGGCCACTCGTCTATAGGGGCACGTAATACGTGACGGGTATAGTAATGCTCCTCAATAGTAGACAAATATGTCTCATTACCATAATCCTCTCTGTCTTCATAGTACATAATAGTGTCTAACACTTCAGGAGGTAAAGCAGGAGCTAAAACCTCCTTATTGTACTTATTATAAGCCTCCACATTAGACATCATATTGGAAATGATTAAGCCTTTTAGATTTTCTTGGTGTTCAAAAGCATATTCCATGGCAAGAATACCACCCCAAGATTGTCCCAATAGATAAAAGTTATCTTTATTCAGACCAAGCGCTTGGCGTACCTGTTCCACCTCGTCCACAAACCTCGGAATATTCCATAAGCTGGTATCTGAAGGTTGATCAGAGTAATATGATCCCAACTGATCATAATAGTAGAACTCAATATTTTTCCCTGGGAAATATTGCTCAGCACTTTCATACAATTCGTGCGTACATCCAGGACCGCCATGTAAGAGTAGTACTTTTACATCTGGGTTATCACCCATCTTCCTAGTATATACTTGAAAATTACCCTTGGGTGTAGTAATTGGCACCATTGTAACGCCTTCTGCATTTAGCTTAGCGTCTTTCATCGCCTGCTCCTCCGCAGACATTGCTGTGCGCTCTTCCGATTGATTGTCTTCGCTTGCTGACTGTTGACAAGAAATTGCCAAGAATCCAAGGCAAAGGAATAGAATAACTTGTTTTTTCATAAAGGATGGATAAATGTTTTCTAAAATATACGCATTTATCCATCCTTTAAACAAATCTTTAAAAAGAACTATCGAATTACGTGGAATCTACCTAAATAAATCTGATCCGAACTAATCAGCTCCAATAAATAAGATCCATTAGATAAATTCAAGTCCTCTATATCAATTACACCTGCCTGATTAGAAGCTGAGTGTGCTGAAACAAGACCACCATCTACAGAAAAGATTCGAATCTGTTGTACGGTGTTCCAATCTAGATCGGTCTCAACAAATAATTGATTCGAAGTAGGATTTGGATATAATTCTAATGCTTGTAGATCTTTATCTACTCCGTATATAGAGGATACATCTGCTTGACCAATATTGACATCAGTATACAATCTGTACTCCCCTGCTGCTAAACTGATATTCATATTAACATCTGTAACCTCTAATGATTCACCAGAAAAATACTCATACCAAGTGCCACCGTGCGGGAATCCTGCTGCAATGCTTTCACCATCCATATCAAAAGCACCCAGAATCACCACATCCATGTCACTATCGTATAAACGAATCCGCTTCCAATTCGGATTAGATAAGTCCAATTGATAGTCAGACGTATGGAAAACATCGTAGGTATTCCTAAGATCTAACAATGCCTTGTTTACATCATATAAACGCACTCTATTATAGTCGCCCAAGAAGTCCCAAACTACTGGTTTAGGATCTAATTTACAGCCTGTATCATTCAAGTCTACTGTCCCATCAGCGCACATGAAAATGGAGTATTCGTAGCCTAATTCTCCAAACTGCCACATCATTTTAGGACCCGGCAAGGTCAAGAAGAATGTTGAAGCCAGCTCCATACGCTTAAGTGCTGTTACAAAATCTGTTACATCATATCCCCCTGGACCTGAATTACCATATGCCATATTCTTGAACATCAGACGCTCTTCATCATGACTTTCCATATAAGATACCAAATGCGGAACAGGCCATCCACGTTCTGAATGTACCCCCCAACTTAGGTTGCTACCATAACCCATAGTAGCCTCATTGTACTGATAGTTCATGTTACCCCAAAGCATAAAACCGTATTCAGCTAGATTTTTCTCCTCAGCATTTTCTGCAAAATGCTCCAAAATCAAAATGGATTGAGGATCTACACTCCAGATCACATTAGCCATTCTTTTCAATAGATCAATACGACTTTGATCGTAACCACCTGCATCCCAAGAACCCCCTACATTTTGGGTGAATCCTTTAGTCAAATCAAATCGGAATCCATCAATATGATATTCATCTATCCAATGTGTATTCACTCGATCAACATAATACTGCGTCCAAGGACTTTCATGATTGAAGTCACTACCTACATTGAAATTATGCGTAGGATCTACGTTAAACCATGGATTGTCGGCTGCGGGTTTACCCCATTCGCCTGCTGAAGCATCCCAATACAATTGCGCTAAAGGACATTGATTGAAGCCATGATTCAAAGCTATATCAAGAATAACAGCGATACCTCTCGAATGACAATCATCCACGAAGGTTTTGAACATCTCAGGGCTTCCATAATATTTATCCAATGCATGATGGAAAGAGACATTATATCCCCAGCTAAGGTTACCCTCAAACTCCATCACAGGCATCAGCTCTATAGCATTAATCCCTAGCTCTTCCAAATAATCCAAACGATCCATCAACCCCTGGTAATTTTGCTCCTCCACAAAGTCCCTTATCAGCACTTCATAAACGACCAATTCTTCTTTGGCGGGTCTTTCGTAATTATCGTGTTGCCAGTTAAATGTTGGTTTTACTGGATAAAAGCTCGTCACATTTCCCGATGTTTTTCCATATGGATAGTCTTTTAAATTTGGAAAAGAATATTCGGGTATATATCCATCATTAAATGGGTCTAAAATAATCTCACTATATGGATCTGCAATCTTCAATTCTCCATCCACATAATACTGATAAGCATATTCTGTATTAGGATCTAAACCTTCCACATCTAACCACCAAACGCCATCAGGACTTGGAGTCATGAAATAGGCCTCGCTAGCTATCCAATCATTAAAATCTCCAATCAGGTAAACATAGTCCTTATTAGGTGCTGTCAAGGCAAATCGAACATGATCTGCTGCTATCCTATTGATACCAGGAATCGTCCCATTTGGATATGGAATAATGGTAGGAGTACCTGCAACAGTTACAAATACTGTATCCTGAACCTGATCATTTCCATCGTCAGCAATCATAATCAATTCATGATCCCCTACTGTTGGCTCAAAATTATACAGCAAGTTTAGACTTCCAGTCTCCTCTACCAATAGATTTCCATTGTCATAAAAGCTAATTGTCGCTGCATCAGAAGCATTGGCAATTAAATCAATTGTTTCGCCAGGGTTCAGTACAGTACTGTAATTCGATGGATTCGCAAATCCTGCTACAAAGCCTTGTTGACCAGAATAAATTGGAATAAAAATGTCTCCATTATCATCTGTTTTCCCTTCTAATGAACCTGAAGCATTCCTGAATACTAGTGCCAATTCATTTACAACAATATCATTTGGAAGTGTTGCATTATCATTATTGTTTTCTTCCGCCCACTCCAATAAGCTGGGGGAGAAAGTCAATTTCCATAAATCAGAATTGCCCACTCTAGTCATCTCCGTTCTACTATCCGCCGTTCCCCAATTTCCCGTAACATGCTGCCAGGAACCTGCTCCACCTGCTTCGGTAACCAAACCTACGTGTGCATATACCTTTTGTCCCTGAGGCAATCCGGCTAATTCTCCAGTACCTAATGTAGCATCATAGGTAATAGTGATTTCATCTTCCGCTGTCGGAAATGCTGGTTCAGTAACTACTAATTGAGCAAAGCTCCATTGAGTCCCAATCAGCATAATCATAATCCATCTTAACCGCTTCATAATTATAATTTTATCTGATAGCTTCCTGTTCTGTTATCAGCAGATTACTCAATCCAGCAATAACCAGACAAGTACCTGCAAGAAGCATCGTTGAAATAGTATTTTCTCCAAATAGTATATAACTGATATTGATTCCTCCAATAGAAGCCAAACTCTGAGGTATCACTATGAACATATTGAATATCCCCATGTAAATACCCATTTTTTTAGCATCAATAGAAGAGGACAACATAGCATAAGGCATAGACAATATAGACCCCCAAGACAAGCCAATCAAGGCAAAGCTCCATTTAAGCATAGCAGGATCTTCCATGACATACATCAAAAAGAAGCCAAATCCACCGGCTACAAGTGAAAATAAATGCACTGTTTTTCTATTGATGATAACCTTCGCCGTTATGAAAGTGAGTACCAAAGCAAACAACATGGAAGTCAAACCATACACCCCCATATAAGAACCCACTAGATTAGCAGACTCGTTAAATGCAATTAAAGCTTGTTCACCACCGTCTTCTGGATATGGGGTTTTAAACACATGTTCTGTCAATGCTGGAGTTGCCATGGACCACATGGTGAAAAAGGCAAACCAACTAAAGAATTGAACCACACCCAGCTTCTGCATAATCCTAGGCATTCCGACTACGTTATTGAAAATCTCTTTAGCCCCATCAAAAAATCCAGCTTGATCTTTTTCTTTATTAAAGGCCTCCATATCTTCTGGAGGGTATTCATCTGTAGTAAAAATGGTCACCAAAATAGAAGCTATAAATACAAATGCTCCAATACCAAAAGCTATTTTCACATCAGCTGGAATCACTCCCTCAACTTGCGAAACCTCCACGCCCATGGACTCCATCACTCTCGATACCATCCAAGGTAAATTGGAAGCTATCCAGGTACCAATACCAATAATCAAGGTCTGAATAACAAAACCAAAAGACCGCTGATTCTCCGGCAATTTATCTGCAACTAAAGCTCTAAACGGCTCCATGGAAATATTGATAGAAGCATCTAGGACCCAAAGAGAACCTACAGCCATCCACAAGGCCGAAGAATAGGGTGCAAAAAATAAGGTAACAGACGCTAGAATCGCACCAACTAAGAAAAATGGTCTTCGCCTTCCTAGCTTTGGATGCCAAGTCCGATCACTCATGTATCCAATAATGGGCTGAACAATCAAACCCGTTAATGGTGCAGCAATCCAAAGTAATGGAATATCGTCTTTCGCTGCTCCTAAGGTCTGAAAGATCCTAGACATGTGTCCACCTTGTAGAGCAAAACCAAATTGAATGCCCAGGAAACCGAAACTCATGTTCCAGATTTGCCAAAAGGTGAGTTGTTTCTTAGAATATCCTGATGTCATA
>CAXQNQ010000057.1:0-2885 GCA_964225135.1 Mesoflavibacter profundi | reverse complement strand
CTTACAGATCTAAATTAAAATGTCCTAAGCTATAAAAAAAAAGGAGCACTTTAAAGCGCTCCTTTTTTTATGCATCTAAACGAAGAACAAGACCTTTCAAATAATGCCCTTCCTTGTGATAAATGCTGACTGGATGATCTGGGCCTTGACTTAATTTATGTAAAACCCTTGCTGGTCTTCCAGCTTCTATAGCGGCAGATACAATGGTATCATAGAATAATTTATCGTCCACCACTTGGGAACAAGAGTAAGTAAATAGTAGTCCACCAGGTTTTACCCGTTGAATGGCCATCATGTTCAAGCGCTTATAACCCATTACCGCATTATGCCGTTTTCTAACATTCTTGGCGAAAGCTGGAGGATCTACCACTACAATATCAAACACCCGCTCCTCCTCTCGTAAAAATTGCATAACGTCAGCTTTTAAAGCTGTATGGGTTTTAGCATTTGGAAAACCTAGTGCCACATTTTCTTCAATTAAGTCCACAGCTGTTTGGGATATATCTACAGAGACCACCTCCTTCGCTCCTCCCCCCAGTGCATAAACGGAAAAACCTCCTGAATAGGCAAAAGTATTCAAGACAGTCTTGCCAGTACTATATTGCTCTAATAATGCCCTATTGACTCTTTGATCCAAGAAAAAACCAGTCTTTTGTCCAGTCTCCCAATTAACCTTAAAAGGATATCCACCTTCAAGAACTGTATCTGAAACCGGCTTACCCAACAGATGCTCATCCGTAACTCCTACCCCATATCTTTCTGGTAAAGTGGATTGAGATTTAGAATAAATGCAATTCAACTCTTGACCAAATACTTGTTGTAAAGCCTCTGCAATTATTGCTTGGTCTTGGTGCATACCGATCGAGTGGGCTTGAATAACTGCTGTTTTATGGTAAATATCTATAATCAATCCGGGCAAGCCATCTCCTTCTGCATGGACTAATCGATAACAATTGGTTTCCCCAACCTTAGGACTAAAAAATGTTGCTCGCACAGCCCTAGCTTGACTCAATTTTTCTATCCAAAAAGCCACATCTATAGGTCGATCCTCCCAAGAAATCACACGCAATGCAATGGAGCCATCTTGATAATGGGCTATTCCTAAAAAGTCTCCTTTAAAATCTACAATACGCACCTTAATCCCCTCTTCTAAACCTTTAGTTTGAGTTTTAAGTGCGCCGGAAAACACCCATGGATGAAATCTTTTTAATGGAAACTCTTTTCCTTTCTTCAACTTGATCTCTTGCATCTACACTGGATTTTAGATAGAACGTCTCTTTATTTCCTCACTATATAACTCTAACTCTCGACTCATATCACCTGTTACGGAAGAGTTTTCTTGTGCTCGACGTACTAAGTAAGGAACAACTTCCTCTACTTGTCCATACACTACATATTTACCCACATTAAACCCTTCAGCAGCTAAGTTAAAGGTCAAATTATCACTCATCCCATATAACTGACAGAAATTCAAGTGGGGATGATCTTTTGGTAAGTTTTTATCTTGTATCAAGCTAGCCAATAAAGCAGAGCTTTCTAAGTTATGCGTTGCATTGCAAAGGGCAATCGTTTCATAATGATCCACACAGAATCGAACACCTTGATTAAATTGTTCATCCGTAGCCTGCTTTGTAGGATTTATAGGTGAATCATAGCCCATTTCTGCAGCACGAGCTCGCTCTTTTTCCATATAAGCTCCTCTAACCAATTTTGCCCCAAGTAAATATCCTTGTTTGTTTGCTTCTTCATAAGACTTCTTCAGAAAGGCTAAGCGATCATGCCTGTACATTTGGAAGGTATTAAAAACACTAACCTTTTCCTTGTTATACCTACTCATCATCAAGTTAGTAATACTATCAATTGCATCTTGAATCCAAGTCTCTTCAGCATCAATAAAAATGGAAGTATTGTTTTGGCTTGCAGAAGCACAAATAGCATCGATACGCTTCAAAACAATAGAATATTCTTGCTCTTCTTCTACACTCAATGGCTCACCCGCACTTATCTTTTCTAGAAGCTCGAATCTGGCTAATCCAGTAATTTTTGTCGTAACTACAGGTATACTCGGATTTGTAGAGGCAAATTCTAATGCTTTAATGTTCTCATTCATGGTGCGATTATAGGCATCTTCAGTGGTTTTCCCTTCTGCACCATAATCCAAAAGAGAAACTACATTATACTGAGCTAGTTTATCAATAGTAGGTTGACTATTGAGCAAGGTAGTACCGCCACAAAATTGCTCAAAAATGGTGTTTTTTACAATGGCTTTGGAGAAGGGTAAATTCCATTTAACAGCCAAGGTTCCTAATTTGGATCCTAGATTGACGAACCAAGATTTATTCATCATTTTAAAAAGCTGATAGGCTTTTTTCAACTCTTGATCACTCTTATTTTTAAAAGCTATCTCCGTATTTGAAAAATTGATTTTATTTGCCTCTTTCACCTGTTGTGCATTTAAGTTTTACTTGACTAAGTGCTCATTCCAAATCTTCCAAGCTTCTTCTGCTTGAATCTCCAGCATCAGCTGACCATTCATAGTTGGACAATCCTGCTTTTTGCCAAAATTAAGAAATTTGCTTGATTTTGGATTATAAATTAGATCATACAAGTGTTGATGTCTAGTCAAAAAATGATACGGTATATCAGGGTAACTATCCATTTGTGGAAACATACCTAATGGTGTAGTATTTATTATCAAGTCAGCGGACTGAATCATTGACTGATCTAAGTCTTTATAGGATAAGATTTTAGATCCTCTTTCTCTAGAGACTAATTGTACAGAAGCTCCTATTTGTTTCAAAGCATAAACTACAGCTTTAGAAGCGCCTCCAGTACCTAATATTAAAGCATTAGAAGACTCAAAAGATCTTCCAAATTGTTGTAAA
>CAXQNQ010000056.1:0-8755 GCA_964225135.1 Mesoflavibacter profundi | reverse complement strand
AAAGAGATAGCAGAACAATTGGATATATCCATTGGAACATCAAAGTCCCAATTATCAAAAGCCAAAAACTTACTCAGAAAGAAAATAGATCAATTATTCTAAAGCAGAGCGTTATGGAGGAAAATAGACACGAATTGAATAACTTTTTACGAAAGAAATTGAACCAGATAGATGATACATCATCCAAATGGGATCAACCTAATCCTGAGATATGGCAGGATACTAAGGCACTCCTCAGAAAGGGGAAGGCTAAAGTTTGGTATTTACCAAACAAGAAATGGGCTATGGCTGCAAGTTTTGCTCTATTTGCCTTAGTGAGCTATGCTTGTTTCTTGCAAATACGAGTATTTAACCTACAGCAATTAGAGCAGGAACACTTCGTAATTCAAAATCAACTAAAACAAACAAAAGAGCAATTAGATACTGCTTTGATAGACTTAAGTCAGGTGAAAAATGAACTGATTCAAATACAAAAGGTACAAGCTGAAAAACTTACCGTACCCATTGAATCAGATGCAGAGCAGGTCCCTATCCCACCCTCCTCTAATATAAATCCACCTGAAATAGAGTTAATACAATCAACCTCTACTATTACATCAACATCAAAACAAAAAGTACTGCCTATTGATATTAAAAATACACTTAAGCAAGAATCTGTTATTACTAATCAAATAAATCATTCCAAAGGAATAGTACTACCTCCTATTCCAACATTAGATTGGTCGCTCATTCAGCAGGATTACCAACCAATAATCATTAAAGATGAACCTAGTCTTGTCCAAAATATCATTCAGGTTAAGCGATTTAACTGTCCCGATTTCAAAATAGAGTTGATACATAAAAGAGGAGAACATGAATTGATAAGAGAAACCTTTATCAATTACACTGAAAATGAGGATATACTTGACATTGATCCATTACTTTTCAAACAATCAAGCTATGGCTTATTAGGTTCAGTTTCTATTTCAGACCGATTAACTGTAAACACGGGTATAAACATTGGACAAATAGGGGGAGACTGGAATGATGACTGGGAACTACTTGTCGGAGAAGATGATATTTATGAGGACCTTAATGGTAATGAGTTATTTGATATTGAGCATATCCATGGAAGTCGTTGGAGCCTACTTTTTAATCAATTTACTTATCAAAATATAGGTGGTCATGATACAGATGAAGATCAATTCTTCCTCTTTGACCTTTATGAAACATATCAATTTAAGACCGTACAGATACCAGTACAGCTTGAATACTATTACCCCATAAACAACTTGAAATTAAGTGGATTATTAGGGTATCAATGGAATAGAATTACACTAGAAGATTATTATGCAGAACCAGATCTACTTCATTTTGGACAAGACTGGAATTTAAATACAAGCGAATTATTAATCGAAGAAGAAGAGGCTTACTTGGGAACAAGCTATTCAAATATTCAAGTAGGATTAGGTCTACATATAGGCTTAACTAAACATTGGGGCTTATCTACCAGATTGTTATTTGAAAATCAAGATGTATATGATACGTTTAATTTGGGTCTAGATACTTGGAACCAGAGTATTCAATTCGGGTTGTATTATACTCTTTAAATAAAATCATGTTGTAGTAACCCACAAACAGTTTCTAAATTATTAACCGAATTATCTTGTTGGCTAAATCCTATTTATCTGAAATAAGTATAAGGCCTCTTCATCTCCTGGAAGATGAACCTCCCCCATATTCTCCAAACCTAACTTTTCTAATAAGTGTTGAGATGCGATATTCTTTTTACTTGTAATACCTTGAACCTGGTTCAGGTTAAATGTATCGAAAGCTTTTTCAAGGATAAACGAAGCCGCCTCAAAGGTATACCCTTTGCCTTCAAATGCAGGCAAAGTCGCAAAGCCAATATCAACGCCTTCTAATCCTTCTCTGTCATACAATCCACAAAGGCCAACCTTAGCACCATCACTATTACGAATCATAGTATAATTGCCATAACCGATACGTTCTAATTGTGGCAACATTCTTTCTTTAATATATTCGCTGGCTTCTTCTTTGGTATGTACATTCCGATCGCCTATGTATAACTTCCATTTAGGCATATTCAAAATCTCTAGAACAAATTCAGCATCCTCCAAGTGAGTTGCTCTTAAATTCAATCGATCTGTTTGAAAAAAAGTATACATAAAATTCCTTATCCCCTCAAAATAATTATTTGACTTTATTATGCACTTAATTGAAGCTTATTTCTAAATGAGCTAGGACTTATTTGCTCATGTCTTTTGAAAAATCTACTAAATGATTGGATATCATTAAAGCCTAACTTATAACCAACCTGAGAAATTTCTAGCTCTGAATTGATCAGTAAAAACCTGGCCTCTTGCATAATCCTTTTTTGAATGTAGCCCAAAGGGGATAAACGAGCGACCTTACTAAAAACATTAGTAATTGTTTTAGGTGATTTATTCATCAGATTAGCATAATCTGATACAGCATGGTGTTGCTTAAAATGCATCTCGACTAGAAAAGAAAATTCTCGTACTAAGTCTATTTTACCTCGATCTACCTCGTGGATATTGAGTTGTTTTTTATATTGTCTAGTACAGGCTATGAGAATTTTCTTGAGGCAAATCCGTAATGCCTCTAGCTGTAATTTATCAGAAAGTCTAAACTCCACCTTTAATTCCTCGAATTCTTGATTTAACTGAACTTTAAGTTTGTCATCAATTTCAATGATTGGTAAATCAAAACTACCAAAATATAATAGGCCTTTACAACCTATTTCGGCGTCATTTTGATCAACACATAAAAAGGGCTTATTATAAGTTAGGACTGAAAATTCTTTTAAATCCTCAACCACAACTTCTTGAAATGAAGTGAAGGCAACGATAACATCCTTTGCTAGGGTATAATTCACATTGTTTACCCGAATTTTACTATCCGCTGTTTTGTTCCACAATAAGTAAAAGGAATAATTACCTTTAAGTTCTATAATCTGGCGATTAAGAATTAATGGATCAGTGGTAAATTCTATAAACTCTTTTAAGGGGCCTTCAATTTTCATACAATGGTTTAGATAACACTTAGTAATTTATAAAAGAATTAATGATAAATTCAACAAAAAGTATAAATAAAAAAAGAGTAGACGTGATTACATCTACTCTTTTTTTATTTGATAAAGCCTTTTTCCTCAGCTTGTTGTCTAATAATACCAAGCATTGCCGCCTCTAATCCCCTACTTGATGGATGAGCTTTTTGTTTGTATTCTTCTATAAATTTTTTTCGTTTTAAGGCTAACTCACTAATTGCAGTTTGAATATAATTTCTATCAGCTTGAAGTTTTTCGATAAAAGCTTTTTGCTCCTTTCGATTCAATCCTTTCAACTCCTCAGGTAATTCATCCTGCTTTAATTGTAATATTTTCTCTGGATCATCCTTGTATGCATCTAGCAAATCCCAAGAGGCATTAGCATATGCCCTTGATGCTTTAGAAACTGTTCGCTCAGCCATGTAAGCATTGTCATAAGCTTCCGCTTCTTCATCCATAGCCATCTGCATAGCTTTCTTAGATCGACCAGATTGACCATACCCTAAATAGGTAGCATTTAATGCTCTATTTTTTACTTGAATTAAAGAATCATAAGGAGTAGGTATATGAATGACTTCCTCATTTTGATCAATACACATATACTTACCCTGAGCCCGATCAGCAGCGTCCTCCCAGAAAAGTCTAGTACCATCAGGACAATGCCCACAATAAATAGTGTTTATGATAACATGTTTTTGCACGGCCTTTTCACATGCTCGAATATAATTGATTGCTCCCTGTGCAAAAGACTCATTGCCTGCAATGACTATCATCTGCAAATCTGTGTACTTACCACTCCAATCCAAAGACTCCACAGCCTCTTGAATAGTCCATCCACAGTATTCTTCTCCACCAGATGTGGTTAATGCAAATAAGTGTTTACTAATTAAATCTAGTTCATTGGTAAATGCAGTCCAGCGTTGAATATATCCGTCTTGCTCACGTAATCGATCATCTCCAAAGGTGTATAAAGCTATTTCCAATTGTGCATACTGCCCATTTTGTTGCATATCAGCTAACTCATTGACAATCTTCCACAATTGCGCCTTAGCTTGATCAATAAGTCCATCCATAGAATTACTGACATCTAGCAATAATGCAATCTGGATTTTAGGAATATTATTTTCTACATGGAAATTTGAAGTATTTGCTTTTAAGTTTATTCCTAAGAATAATAAGCTTATCAAAAAGAATTGTCTCATCGCTTAAGGTTTTCTTTTATATACGATACGCGCATGCGCTTTAGTATAAAAGCCTCCTTAAATCAATCCAAATTATTATAATATGTAACCTTTATAACTTAATCAAGCGAGTTGTATGTACTTGTTTACCTTGGTGCAACAACTCAATAATCAGCCCGCCCTTAGGGTAGCTGGTAAAATCCGTCTGCAATAAATTGGCACAAGTCCCTTGGTACAATAATCGACCTTCCAAAGACCATAATCGTGCGACATAATCCTTACTTAACTGCACAGGTGCATCTAGATGTAAAACATCTTCAACAAATGTAGGATAGAACAACCAATCATCAGAAGTTGATTCATAAGAAGTATTTAGCTGCTGCAAGTCAATAGAATAAGCTGACCTTCCATATGTGCCAGCATATAACAACTCTGAGTCAGCCACATAAGCTAATTCTGTAACAACCACTTGAGGCATTCCAGTACCTAAACCACTCCAAGTCTGACTATTCCCATCAAATAGATAAACGCCTACATCTGTTGCCGCCAACAAATCAGTTAGATCATTCCCTTCTGATAAATCATTTACTGGAATATCTGCTAAATTACTAGACCAATCTGTCCAATCCGTACCTTGATTTTCTGATTGATAAATATGTCCTTCATCTGCTCCAAATCGATACCCTGAAAAAGAAACATAAACTCGATTTACATCCTCAGCAGATGCCAACACTCTAGTAACCCATCTTTCCGGTAAATCATTTGATATATTTTCCCAATTAGCGCCACCATCTGTGGTTACCCAAACATTACCATCATCCGTACCAGCATAAATAATATCCACATTAAGCGGTGAAACAGATAAACTAGTAATAGTGCCATATTTCAAATTCCCTGTTCCAGGACCATTGGTCAAATCAGGACTAATCGGCACCCAAAGATCTCCTTGGTTTGTAGATTTAAACACCCGGTTAGCACCTAGATACATAGTATTTGAATTCGATGGATCAAAAACATAGGGCATCTTCCAATTTCGTCTATCCTCAGCGGTAATACCACCTAAAGCAGACACAAAATTCTGACCTCCATCATTGGATCGATACAAGTTTCCATTTTGGAACTCTACAAAGATAGTTTGACTATCATTTGGATCCACCAAACTATGAAAGCCATCACCACCAAATATTTTTTCCCAATCACCCAAACCACCAGTATTCGTTCTATTTGTTCCATTATCCTGTGTTCCTGAATATAATTTCTGGGGCTGATTTGGATCAAAATCCAATGTGTACATCTGAGTAATAGGCAAATTATCCCTAAACTCATACTGATCACCTCCTGTCGTACTTACATATAAACCTCCATCATTACCGTTCAAAACCAATTCCGGATTTTCTGGGTGAATAAAAATGGCATGTTGATCCACATGAACACCAGAAAAAATAGAAGACCAAGAAGACCCACCATCGGTTGATTCATGATTATTGAATCCAACAAAGAAAACCCGATTTTCGTCTGTTGGATCCACTTCAATTCGACCAAACCACCACATGAATGGCTGCACTACAATTCCAGTATTAGAGACCTCAGTCCATGAATCCCCTCCGTTACTAGTCTTGAATACGCCTCGTAAAAATCCATCTGAAGCAGCATAGTGCAAATAAATAACATCTGGATTCGATGCTGCCATGCCAATACCAATTCGACCTTTTTCATTGGCTGCACTCGGAAGTCCTGTAGTTAATTCTTCCCAAGTATCTCCGCCATCTTCGGAACGGTATAAACCTGTAGTTGCTCCACCATATTGACGAAAATCTACTCGACGAATACGCTCCCAAGCTGCTGCATATATGATATCTGGATCATTTGGATTTATAGCTAAATCCACAAAACCAGTAGAATCTGATACAAACAACACCTGTTCCCAGTCCATTCCGCCATTAACAGATCTATACACACCACGATCTACATTATTCCCAAATAAATCGCCCATAGCAGCTACGAAAATCACATCGTCATTCGATGGGCTAATGGCCACTCGTCCAATACTTCCTACATCCTCCAAGCCTAAATGGATCCAGTTTGAACCTGCATCATCCGATCGATATACACCATATCCATCGTAGGCCAATGAAGATCCACCAGCATTGGATTCCCCGGTACCAACTATAATTAAATCTGTATTATTCTTGGAAATAGCAATGTCACCAATGGACAAACTAGCAGCATCATCAAATATAGTTTGCCAACTCAAGCCAAGATTTTCCGATTTAAAAATACCTCCCGATGCAGCACCCACATAAATGGTGTTTTGATTATCGACTGGCATCTCTACATCTGTTAATCGACCTCCCACATTAGTAGGCCCCTCAAATTCCCAATCTAAGCCGGATCGAACTTGAGCTTGCTTTAATCGCTCGTTTACCGCATGATAATAGGCTTTTTTATCGATTTGACCGCTTGGAAAGGCACGTTGCGCATAGAACCAATCATCTGCAACACCTTTTTGCTCCTCCTCGTAGCTATCTGTTTGACAAGCAAAAAATAGTAAACAAAAACTTAATATAGGAAGTGAGGATTTTTTCAATAACATAGGAAGTCAATTAGTTTATTGAAAAATAGAGAATTCTATGCCCTTTTCCCCAATTACTGACTCAAAAAACTGTCAAAATTCTGCAGGAACAGAGAATTTCATGAGTTTACCCGTACTTGGATGATTGAAGCTAATAAAGCCAGCATGTAGGTGTAATCGATCTGCTGATTGACCATATAATTCATCTCCAACAATAGGTGAATTTAGTCCCAAATGGTGTGCCGCATGTACCCTTAATTGATGGGTTCGACCTGTTACAGGGTAAAAATAGACCTTGGTATATCCATTATTGACTGCTCTTTTCTCCCAAATGGTTATTGCAGGCTTTCCATGTTCGTAGCAAACCAATTGCCTAGGTCTATCATCGAGATCCACTCGAAGGGGTAATTCAATACGCCCTTTATCCTCATTTAATTCACCCTCTAACAAAGCTTCATAACGTTTTTTAACTGTTCGCTCAATAAACTGAGCTTGCAGGGCTCTATGTGCTTCCTTATGTTTAGCTAACAACATAATTCCAGATGTGGCCATATCTAATCGATGTACAATGATTGGACCTGTAATACTTGGGAACATCTCCTGAATCCTAGTGTAGACAGAATCTAGTTCAACCTTCCCAGGTACAGATAAAAATTCATGTGGTTTTACAATAACTAATAGGTCCTCATCCTCGTGAAGGATTTGTATTTGTTTCTCAGACCCCGTTTGCCCTTCTAAAGGATTATCAGCTACATCCATCCCAGTTAACATATGCCCTAATATAGGATAACATTTCCCTCTACACGCTGGGTAAAAATGTTTATGCTTTCGGACCTCCGACTTTGGAGATACACCCCACCAAAACTCTGCCATACAAATAGGTTTAAGTCCATGTTTGAAGGCATAATGCAATAGCTTAGGAGCTGCGCACTCCCCTGCACCTGCTGGCGGTTTTTCAAGCCCTAATGCGGAAAAAATATCCTCTAAACTTTGACGCTCCCCACGGATATTCAAGAAATCATACTCCGAAAACAATCGCTTTTGCAAAACTGCTGAGCGTTGTTTTCGCTCCTCTTTTAAGAGGTTAATGGTTTGCATTAATCGATTCACTGGTTCAGCTGCTTGTTGAATCCGCAAATCCCAATAATGAATTAAGTCTTTGAGATAGAATTTAAAACACAGACTCTCATGCTTTATTTTTCCTAGGCGGTCCTCCAATGCTTGCCCTTGAAGATGTTTTAAAGCAGCTGCCCTCCATTGCTTTCGTTCTTGTTTAGCTAGTCGACCTTTTGCCCGTTGTTCTTCCAAGCGGATTGTCCTCAAATCTTCTTCTTGAGCCAAAAAGGTTTTAGCCTCATGCAGCTCAAGCTGATTCTCCAATGCTTCAATTCTAAGCGTAAGCGCATTGATTTCCTGTTCTTCTTTCCTGAAATAACTCCCCTCTTCCAACATATCAAATACCGGAGGAACAAAAACGCTGTGGTGATTACTATTGGCTAACTTACCTGATACAGCTGCTAGAAAGCCAAATTGATTAGGTCGAACTTCAACAACTAGTACACCAAACATTTTACCAATTGCAGCATCAGAATCATCTAGTCCAAAATTATGCTCAAAATCCTGTTGACTTAACAAAAAATCCTGAATTTGTTCGGCCGCTTGTATACTCCAAGGATGTGGCTGATAATAAAAGGGGTAGGTAAACTGATCTGGTAGATCATTTACATCAATAGCCTGGTTAAATTGAATGACTTTTCCTTCTATCTGCATAGCTACTGATAATCTATATTACCAATCTTTATTAATTCGATCAAACATCACCAAAGAACCAGCTACTGCTACATTAAGAGAATGCTCCCCTGGTAATTGAATTATATCATGACACTTTTCGATCACATTTGGTGGTAATCCATTGTCTTCAGAACCTAAAAG
>CAXQNQ010000055.1:0-4869 GCA_964225135.1 Mesoflavibacter profundi | reverse complement strand
ATTATGAATCACGCGCTCTAACCAGCTGAGCTACCGCGCCAAATCGGTTGCAAATATAAATTTTTGAATATCAACTTTGCAAGTTTTTTGGCTTTATTTTTTCAGCTAAATTCTTCGCAGTCCTGCTTTGGCAGCTGAGTGTAAGCTGAGCTTGAACTCACTGGGGTGAATATCAAGACATAAGCGGAAATATTTTTCGGCCAGTAGAGGTTCTTTTTTTTCTTCGTACAGATAACCTAGCTCCAGCGCCGCCCTACAGGCAAAGTATCGCTCGGACTCTGCACCCAGTTCAATGGTTTTCAAATACCAAATGCTAGCATTGGATAGCTTTTTCGATAGATGTGCGATTCTGCCTTTACGGTAGTAGTATTCCAATTGGTCTTCTTCCACCAGTAATTGGGCATCAGGAATATCTGACTGAAGGATTTCATCTGCGCGTTGGAAGTAACCGCCATCACAAAGTAAACGAGCTTTGAGTAAACTAACATTTTCCTGCTTTGCTTTTTTGGCTTGTAGTAGGGCAGACTTATCAGCGGCAGAATACGATTCCCCTTCGTTGACAATACGTTGCATGGTCTTTTGATAATTCGCTTGATCCCCTTGGACTAAATAAGACCAGGCTGTTTTTTGTAAGGCCTCTTTGATGAAGTTTTGTCCTTCAAAAGATTCCATGTATCGTTCAAAATATGAGCTGGCTTTTGGATCTAATCGGAATAGATAGGCTTCGCCCAACATGAAGTCCAAAAAAGCAATATCAAGCTTACCTGTCATGTCCATAGGTGCCTGTAAGATGTCTATAGCATCATCATTATGCATAGACCTTAAGGCCAAATTGCCGACCACAAAGCGTGCGAGTGGACTTTCTTGAGTATCTAAATCAAGTTCTTGAGCTAGTTTCCAAGCCTGTTCTCTATCTTTTTTGATATAGAGGGTCAAGTATGCTAGAATAATGCCGGTCTCTTTATGGAAAAGATAATCTGTTCGATTTTGCCCATGTTGATAGGCCGTTTGGACTAAGTCGAATCCTAGATCGATATCACCTTCAAAAGCTGATATCACTCCAATAATGGATTGGTAGGTTGGAGGAATACTGCCTATGCCCACATACAGTGCGCCCAAGGTTTTCTTCGCTGGCATAAAATAAGGAAACTCCTCATCTATTTTTTTCAGTTTTTTGAGTGCTTTATTCAAATCCAGTAAAGGTTGAAAATACTCCTCAAACCGAAATCGAACCATAGCCCATTGAACCATAATTTCAGCCTGCGCATAAGCTTTGTAGGGATTGCTATCTGGTAAGGCATCTAGTGCCTCAATACGTTCATTTTTCAAGGGAAGATTATGGTCCAGATATGCTCGGTCTTCTTGAATGCTGAGGTAGAGAAAATCAACGTAGTTGGCCAATAAATGGTAGACTAGATTATTAGGATCTTGGCTCTTGATGGCGCCTATCTGAGCCTTCGCTTGATCCAACTCCATATTGTAGATGGAGTTCAAGCATGCCTTTGCTTTGCTCGACCAAGAGAAGTGTGCTTGTTGGCAAAAGCTCAGCTGAGCCAAAAGGACAAAATGGAATAGAAATGCTATCCGCATGGGGTTTGGGTTGATGTAATAAAAAAACCCAAAGACTTGGCTTTGGGTTTCTTTTTTATGCTTCTTCTTTCGCTTTTAATTTTTCTAGCGATGTTTGAATGTTATCATCTACTAGGATTCTTCCACAATGCTCACAAGAAATAATGCGCTGTCTAAGCGTTATTTCCAGTTGTGTTTGAGGTGGAATGGAATTGAAACATCCGCCACAAGATTCACGCTCTACATGCACAATGGCTAGGCCATTCTTGTATTGCTTGCGAATACGGTCATATCTATCATAAAGTTTTCCTTCAATTTTCTTTTGAGATCTCTGTCTCTTCTTATCTAATTTCTCTTCTTCTGCCTCCGTTTTAGAGATGATCTCTTCTAGTTCTTTCTTTTTAAGTTCTAGATCCTCACGCTTAGAAACTAATTTAGCCTCATTCACTGAAATAGTCTCTTCTTTGCTCTCCAACTTACCTGAGGTGTCTCTAATGCGTTTTTCAGCTAATTGAATATCTAAGCGAGCAAGCTCCAATTCCTTGGTCAATGCATCAAACTCTCTGTTGTTCTTTACTTCATCTAACTGCTTCTCATAGCGTTTGATCAAGCCCTCTGCCTCTGAAATGTTTGCATTATACATCGAGATTTGACCTTGGAAATCTTCCAATTGTCCTTTTTGCTTCTCGATTCTTTGCTCCATCGCTACGATACTATCTTCTAGATCGCGCACTTCCATTGGAAGTTCACCCTTTAGAATTTCGATCTCAGTGATCTTGCTATCCACCTTTTGAAGTTCATAAAGGTGCTTTAATTTCTCTTCTACTTTTAGTTCCTTAGCCATTTATGGGTAAAGTTTGAATTGATGACATCAAATGAATAACTATTTTAAATCCAAAAAAGTCCAATATGTTGTACTTTATTTAGAAATAGTTCACTGGATTCGTTTGAACACTAGTGCAATAGTTGGCAAAATTACTAAATTTTTCTGAAATAATACTACACAAAAGTTTGATAGTAAATTGTTCACTCTCAAAATGTCCTATGTCTGCGATAATGATACGATTATCTGCATCAAAAAACTCATGATATTTATAGTCTGAGGTGATAAAAATATCGGCTTGTTTGGCCATAGCCTTTTTCAGTAAAAAACCACCTGCACCACCGCAAATGGCTACTTTTTTAATGCTATCGACACACAGGTCCGTATGTTTAATGACCTTTAGCTCCATTCGGTCTTTTAGGAATTGTAAAAAATCTTCTACAGGCATTTCTTCTTCCAGCGTCCCAATAACACCAGATCCTATCCTGCTAGTATTGCCTTGAATCTTATAATACACTGGGGATTGGGTGATATTCGATTGGTAGGTCGTACAAATCTTTTGCACTAAGCCTTTTAGTATAGCTGGGAACTGTCCTTTAACTAAGGAAAGATTTTCTCCATCAATACAGTGGAATTGAGTTTCACTTCCCGCTAACTCATGACTAGTAAAGATGATATTGAGATCCTTGGCTAAATCTTTGGCTGCACTGTTACAAGTTATTTCTACTGCTAGTAATTCACTCTTGGGTGCTAAAATTTTATAGTACTCTATATCTAATTGTTGGGCGATTCGCTCATTCACCCCTTGGTATAGTACATTGTCTAAATTGGTGTGAATCGCATATATAGCGACATTTGACTGGATAGCTTTGATGATCGTTCGCTGGATATAATTAGATCCAGTTAGTCGTTTTAATCCAGCAAAAATAATAGGGTGGTGGGCTACAACCAAGTTACACCCTTTCGAGATAGCCTCATCAATGACTTCTTCTGTCGAGTCTAGGCAATACATCACACCTGTTACTACCTCATTTTTATCACCGACCAATAGGCCAGCGTTGTCATAAGATTCTTGTAATGGGGAAGGTGCTATTTGCTCCAATTCCTGTATGATGTCTTTTATCTTAGTCATGCTTCTGAGCGGATTTGATGATTTTCTGTTCTATGGAAGTGGTTGAATATCCTTCAACAAACTTTAGGCTCTTTACTGTTCCACCTGCTCGGAGTACAATATCTGATCCCACAATTTGATCTGGCTTCCAATCTCCTCCTTTAACCAAAACATCTGGTTGAATGAATTGGATTAACTCATAAGGAGTGTCTTGATCAAATTCAACCACGGCATCTACAAACTGTAGAGCTGCCATTAAATGAAATCGAGTTTCATCAGCATGTATGGGCCGGTTAGGACCCTTGAGTGCGCTAATAGATCGAGCACTATTCATCGCTACGATTAATCGATCCCCTTGCTCTGCTGCTTGAGCAAGATATTGGATATGGCCGTAATGTAGGATGTCAAAGCATCCATTAGTGAATACCACCTGATTACCAGTAATCTTCCATGTTTGTCGAAGCTCTCGTAGACTCTCCCAGTCGTGAATCTTTGAGCTGATTGCTTTCCACTTCATAGCTATAAAGGTACAGCATAGCAGTCATTTTATGGGAGCGATTATTTAAAAATGACTTTTTGGCAGCTAAGTGGCACCAAAGATGACAAAATGTCGCTTATTTTCAGGTGTTTTGGCAGTGATTTCGTCATTTGGAGCTATTGGAATGTGATTTGACTATGGATAAGTACAAATCAAATTCAATTAAAAATTAAATAGAGTTATGAAATCATTAGTAAAAGTAAATGAGTTTAACAGACCTGAAACGATGTTCAAAGATTTCTTCGATTCCTTCATAGGATCAGACTTTGATACATTCTATTCTAATGGAAGACCTGCGGCAAACATTTTCCACAATAAAGCCGGGTTTGGTATTGAATTATCGATTCCTGGGTATAACAAAGAGGATATTCAAATAGATATCGAAGGACGCCATTTACTTATTCAATCTGTAGAGGTAAAGGATAAAGCAGCTTCTGATTCAGATAATATGAGCTATGTGCGTAGAGACTTTACAAAAAGACCTTTTAAAATGAAATATACCTTACCGAAGGTTGCAGATGTGAATGGTCTTACTGCAAAGTTGGAGCATGGTATTTTGAACATTTATGTTCCAAAGGTAGAAGAGGCACTACCTAAACAAATCAAAGTAGAAATAGCATAAAATAATAATCATGAGATATAATAATTATAACGCAGGTGCATCAAGCGCGCACCTGCCCCTAAATGTATTAAAAGGAGAACAAGGTTATCGATATGAGTTTTTGATGCCTGGATATGATCGAGCAGCAATTGAAGTAAATGTAGAGCAAGATAAGTTGATCGTCCAATCCAAACTCCAAGAGCAAGAGGTAACGAAAGGAAGCTACA
>CAXQNQ010000054.1:0-12679 GCA_964225135.1 Mesoflavibacter profundi | reverse complement strand
TAGAGAGCAATTCGTTTGCTGGTAGGATCTAATTCCACCAGCAAATTTTTTTTTATACCTATACCTACTTAAATTAAAAGAAAAAATGCGCGCATCCTACCTTTTTTTCTTTCTATTTTCCTGTCTGCTTTCTTGTCAATCACCACAAAAGTCTGTACTTGATTATGTTGATCTGTTCATAGGTACAGGTGGTCATGGCCATACACACCCATCTGCCACAGTGCCTTTTGGTATGATGCAATTAGGACCAGATACTCGTTTGGAAGGCTGGGATGGTTGTTCAGGATATCATTATTCGGATAGCATTATATATGGATTTAGTCATACCCATCTTTCAGGTACAGGTGTTGGTGATTATAATGACTTACTTATAACACCATCTACCTCCTCTGATTATTTGTTGAATAAAACAACCTTGGCATCCACTTTTTCAAAAGCTAATGAAAAGGCTGCACCAGGCTATTATCAGGTCTTGCTAGAGGAGGAGAATATTCAGGTTGAATTAACGGCATCAGAACGAGGGGGTATACATAAATATACTAGCTTGGATGGAAGCCCTATTTGGGTTGCCCTCGATTTAATGCATAGGGATGAGTTGCTAGATGCCTCTTTTACTCAAGTGGATCAACAAACAATTTTAGGAAAACGAATTTCCAAAGCCTGGGCAGAAGAACAACATTTTTATTTCTGTATTCAGTTTTCAGAACCTATCCGTTTAATCAACTACGAAGAACAAGGAAAAAAAGCTGCGGTATTATTTGAAAACAATCCATCCTCTGTCGAATTGAGAGTGGCTATGTCTGCTGTTGATGAAGCAGGTGCAGTAGCTAATTTTACAGCAGAGTTAAAAGATAAAAGCTTCGAAGAATTACGAAACTCTGCATCTGCTCTATGGTTGAATCAATTGGAAAAGATTCAAATCTCGGCTTCAGAAGAGGTGCTAACCAATTTCTACACAGCCATGTACCATGTAGCTATAGTGCCCAATTCATTTACCGATGTCGACGGAAGATATAGGGGTACTGATCAAGTGATACATACAGCAGATGGCTACAAACAATACACTATATTTTCACTTTGGGATACCTATAGAACGGCTCATCCATTATATACCATTATTAATCCGGAAGAGAATAATGACTTTATTAAAAGTATGCTAGCCCATTATTCTGATGGTGGTAAGTTGCCAGTTTGGGAGTTAGCAGGAAATTACACGGGCTGTATGATAGGATATCATACGGTATCTGTTATTGCTGATGCCTACTTAAAAGGACAGCAAGACTTTGATGCAGCACTAGCACTAGAAGCCATGCAGCATATTTCTAATTTGGATGAATTAGGAAAACCAGCTTATGCTGAACATGGTTTTGTGCCGGCACACGAAGAGCATGAATCTGTTTCAAAAACGTTGGAATATGCCTATAATGATTGGTGTATAGCTCAAATGGCTAAGTCCATGGGTGACCTGGAAGTATACCAAGAGTACGTTCGTCGAGCCCAACATTACAAATATCTTTTCAATCCAGCTAATCAATTTATGGTACCTCGTGTCGAAAATCGTTGGCTTGCTACTTTTGACCCCTATGAAGTGAATTTCCATTTTACAGAAGCCAATGCTTGGCAATACCATTTATATGTACCGCATGATATTGAAGGTTTGATTAGTTTATTTGGAGGAAAAGAAGCCTTGCGAAATCGATTAGATGAAATGTTCTCCGCTAATTCAAGTACAACCGGTAGAAATCAGGCAGATATAACAGGATTGATTGGACAATACGCACATGGTAATGAGCCAAGTCACCACATGGCTTACCTTTATAATTATGTTGGTGCACCAGCATCTACTCAAAAATTGGTTAGACAAATTTTAGAAGAACTCTATCAACCTACACCGGATGGAATTTCAGGTAATGAGGATTGCGGGCAAATGTCTGCTTGGTATATTATGAGTAGTCTGGGTTTATATCCTATGGCACCTGGGTCGGCAGTTTATGATTTGGGAGCACCGATTGTGGAGCAAGCACAATTGACTTTAAAAAACGATGTCTTATTTGAAGTAAAAGTACACAATGGCAGCTCGAATCATCCTTATGTGCAAGAAGTACACCTCAATGGTGCAAAATTAGAACGGCTATATGTAACTCATCAAGAGTTAGAACAGGGTGGATTACTTGAGTTTTACATGGGACCTGAGCCTTTGAGTGAGGAACAACAGCAAAACCTTTTAGCCTATACCTCTTCTATCACAGATGAGCTAATCATACCCTCACCGGCTTTTACTTCAGGAAAAAGAGCATTTAAGGATAAAGAAAAAGTGGCTTTAAATGTAGCATCAGAAGCTACTATTTATTATAAAATTGAAGGTCAAGATAAAAGATTCAAGGAGTATTCAACGCCCTTCGTTATCCAGGAAACTTCGACCGTTTTAGCATATGCAGCAATTGAATCTGGACAAGTATCTAAGACCATTTCAGCGATATTTAGAAAAATTCCTAAAAATAGATCTATAACACTTAAGGGAGATTATTCCAACCAATATGCTGCAGGAGGAGATCAAGCCTTAATTGATTTTCTGTATGGCGGGAATGATTTTAGAACAGGTGAATGGCAAGGTTATGAGGGAGGTAGTGTAGAGGCTATTGTAGATTTGGGAAGTGAACAATTAGTATCCAATATCTCTATCAATGCACTTCAAGATGAAAACTCTTGGATTTTCATGCCAAAGCAAGTAGATATTTCATATGCAAATTCAAAAAATGCCTTTAATCTGCTAAAAACACAAAAGCCTCAAACTGCTCTTTCAGCAAAAGGTACTCTTATAGAATCCTTTGGTTGGTCTGGTCAGATGAAAGCTCGTTACATTAAAATTGTAGCAACTAATATGGGAGATTGCCCAACTGATCATAAAAGTGTTGGGAATGATTGTTGGATCTTTTTGGATGAAATCACTATTAATTGATATTTGTTCGGTGGATTTCATTTTTTTTAGGATAAAAACTTGATATTCAAAAAAATTCCTTATAAAATTACGGTATGAAATTAATAAGCAACATTGTCTCTAAAATTATTGTCGTGTCTATTAAGATGTAGTTTTTAATAGGATGAATTTATGTTGCATAAAAAAGAGTCATCCTAAGGTGGCTCTTTTTTATTTAGAATTAATAGAAAATTACTAATACCAAATTATGTGTAAAGCCCTCTACATCGTCGTGATTATTATTGTCATCATTAACTATAGTTAGTGAAAGGAAGGGCTATGTATATAATATAAGTAAGGCACCTTTCCTAGAGAGGTGCCTTATTTTTTTTTTGTAATAAAACTAGAATGGAATTAAACAAACACAGTAAGCGAGTAACACAAGATGATAGTCAACCAGCAGCACAAGCCATGTTGCATGCTATTGGTTTAACCAGAGCAGACTTGCAAAAGCCATTTGTAGGTATTGCTAGTACAGGCTATGATGGCAATCCTTGTAATATGCACCTAAACGGATTAGCAGCTGATGTGAAATCAAGTGTCAAAGCCCAAGACTTAGTTGGTCTTGTATTTAATACTATTGGAGTGAGTGATGGTATTTCCATGGGGACCCCAGGTATGCGATTTTCACTTCCATCGAGAGATATTATTGCTGATTCTATGGAGACTGTAGTCCAAGCTATGTCTTATGATGCACTGATCACTGTGGTTGGATGTGATAAGAATATGCCTGGAGCCTTAATGGCTATGCTTCGTTTGAATAGACCATCTATTTTAATGTATGGTGGGACTATAGAATCTGGCCGAATGGAAGATCAAAAGTTAGATATCGTTTCTGCTTTTGAGGCTTGGGGACAAAAGGTAGCTGGAAACATTTCCGATGAAAAATTCCAAACAGTAGTTGAGAAAGCATGTCCAGGAGCTGGGGCATGTGGTGGGATGTATACTGCCAATACTATGGCTTCAGCCATAGAGGCCTTAGGCTTAGCATTGCCTTATAATTCTTCTAATCCAGCCGTTGGCCAGGCCAAACAAAATGAATGTTCTGCCTTAGGCCCCGCTATTCGAAACTTAATTGAACTAGACTTAAAACCTAAAGATATAGTAACTAAAAAAGCCTTGGAAAATGCCTTGACCTTGGTTACCGTACTTGGTGGATCAACCAATGCGGTTCTTCACTTTTTGGCTATTGCAGATGCAGCCGAAGTGGAGTGGACATTAGATGACTTCCAGCGAATAAGTGATCGCACACCATTTTTGGCGGATTTAAAACCAAGTGGACAATATCTCATGGAGGATTTATCTGATGCAGGTGGAACACCAGCGGTACTTAAATACCTGCTTAAACATGGGTTTTTGCATGGTGATTGTATGACTGTTACGGGGAAAACACTAGCGGAGAATCTGGCAGAATTACCTGCCTTTGATCCTAACCAAGACGTAGTTAGAGATATTTCCAATCCAATTAAAGCAAGTGGACATATTAGAATACTAAGAGGGAATCTAGCTGAAGATGGATGTGTGGCAAAAATCACAGGAAAAGAAGGCCTAACCTTTGTAGGGAAAGCACGAGTATTTGACTGTGAACAGGATGCTAATAATGGAATTAGTATGGGTCTAGTAAAAAAGGGTGATGTAGTGGTCATCCGATATGAAGGACCAAAAGGAGGCCCCGGTATGCCAGAAATGCTTAAACCTACTGCAGCTATCATGGGTGCAGGTTTAGGTAAGGAGGTGGCCTTGATAACCGATGGTCGATTTTCGGGTGGAACACACGGATTTGTGGTGGGGCATATCAGTCCAGAAGCGCAAGAAGGAGGACTTATTGCCTTGGTCGAGGATGGTGATGAAATTCGAATAGATGCAGAGTCGAATACGATTGAACTCATGATTCCCCATGATGAAATACAAGTGCGCAGAGCAGCTTGGAAAGCTCCAGCTTTGAAAGCAGAAAACGGAGCGCTTTATAAATACGCAAAACTGGTTTCTTCAGCTTCAAAAGGCTGCGTAACAGATAAATAAACAAGAAATCCTATGAACTATGGTAACGAGTAAATCAAAAGTATTAAAAGGAAGTGATGCCATTGTTGAATGTTTAATTAAAGAAGGTGTAGATACACTTTTCGGTTACCCTGGTGGTGCTATCATGCCATTATATGATAGTCTAGTCGATTACCAAGATGATTTGAAACATATACTAACAAGACATGAACAAGGCGCTATACATGCAGCTCAAGGATATGCACGGGTATCTAAAAAGGTAGGTGTTTGCTTAGCTACCTCCGGACCTGGTGCTACTAATTTAATTACAGGCCTTGCCGATGCCTATATTGATTCCACTCCACTAGTCTGTATTACTGGACAAGTGGCAAGTCATCTATTAGGTACGGATGCTTTTCAAGAGACGGATGTATTAGGGGTTTCAACTCCTGTTACCAAATGGAATATTCAAATTACTAAAGCAGCCGAAATTCCGGAAGCGATCTCAAAGGCATTTTTTATCGCTAGATCTGGAAGACCTGGGCCTGTATTAATTGACATCACTAAAGATGCTCAGTTTGACACCTTGAATTTT
This sequence comes from Mesoflavibacter profundi, assembly GCA_964225135.1. GTDB lineage: Bacteria > Bacteroidota > Bacteroidia > Chitinophagales > Saprospiraceae > AM-2324. Next base: position 7,127 of record CAXQNQ010000054.1, on the reverse strand, counting down.
AATTACTCAGTTTGTAAAAGTATACGATCGTATAAACCCTTGCCGACTATCAACATTGAACGGATAAAGGAAGCTGCAGAATTGATTAATAAGGCAGCTCGTCCAATGGTACTCTTTGGTCAAGGCGTTATTTTAGGTCAAGCGAAAGATGAATTCAAAGCATTTATTGAAAAGGCTGGTATCCCTGCTGCATGGACCATTTTGGGGGTTTCAGCCATTCCAAATGAGCATCCTTTGAATGTAGGTATGCTTGGGATGCATGGGAATTATAGCACCAATAAATTGACCAGTGAATGTGATGTATTGATTGCAGTGGGTATGCGCTTTGATGATCGAGTAACTGGTAAGGTTTCGACATTCGCATCTCAAGCTAAAGTGATTCATTTAGAAATTGACCCTGCTGAAATTGATAAAATAATTAAAACAGATGTAGCTGTTTTGGGGGATTGTAAAAGCAGTTTGAGCTTATTGACGGATTATGTAAAAAATAAAGAATATCCAAGCTGGAGAAATAGATTTTCAGAGCTAGATAAAGAAGAATATACAGAGGTGCAAAAAGCAGAATTACATCCTGACCCGGAAAGTAAAATCACTATGGCGGAGGTCATTGATTGTATTTCTAAGAAGACAAAAGGGGAGGCAATTATTGTAACTGACGTGGGACAGCACCAAATGATTGCGCACAGATATTACAACTATAAAGCTTGGAATTCCAATGTTACTTCAGGCGGATTAGGAACTATGGGTTTTGCACTTCCAGCAGCCATAGGCGCAAAATTAGGTCAGCCTCAAAAACAAGTCATTGCCATTATTGGCGATGGTGGTTTTCAAATGACGTTGCAAGAATTAGGAACAATTTTCCAGTATAATATTCCAGTTAAAATAGTAGTACTCAATAATGAATTTCTGGGGATGGTAAGGCAATGGCAACAATTGTTTTTTGATAAGCGATATGCTTCTACCGAAATGGTAAATCCAGATTTTCAAACTATCGTAAAAGGATATCACATCGAAACGGAATTAGTTGATGCGCGCGAATCCTTACAAGCCGCTGTGGACCGCTTTGTTGATTCCAAAGAGTCCAGATTCTTGGAGGTGCGTGTTGGAAAGGAGGATAATGTTTTCCCAATGGTGCCAACTGGATCATCTGTTTCAGACATTCGACTTAAATAACAAGACTATGAAAAAGCAGTTTACCATATTCGTATACACAGAAAACAACATCGGACTATTGAGCCGCCTCAGTAATATTTTTAGCCGGAGGCATGTCAATATAGATAGTATTACTTGTTCAGAATCAGAAATAAAAGGCGTGCACCGCTTCACCATTGTTATAGAAATGGAACTGGATAAAGTGCAGAAAATTGTTAAACAAATTGACAAGCAAATAGAGGTATTAAAAGCTATTTCTTTCGAAAATGAAAAGGTGGTATACCAAGAGGTTGCTCTTTATAAGATACCGGCAAGTGTTTTTTCATCAGGAAAGGAAATTGAACATATTGTTCGAGCACATTTCGCACGAGTACTTTCTGTACACAGCGATTATGTAATCATTGAAAAGACCGGACACGAAAAAGAAACAACAGAATTATTTGAAGCGCTTAGCCTGTACGGTTTAACAGGCTTTGTTCGCTCTGGGCGTATTGCCCTACCAAAATCCATGGAATCCTTACAGGATTACATCAAAGAATTGGAACCTACTTTTAATATAAATTAATTCAAAATGGCAAAATTGAACTTTGGTGGTGTATTAGAAAATGTGGTAACACGTGAAGAATTTCCACTGACAAAAGCACAGGAAGTATTGAAAAATGAAACTGTGGCTGTACTAGGCTATGGAGTACAAGGTCCAGGTCAATCACTTAACCTAAGGGATAATGGCATACATGTTATTGTAGGTCAAAGAAAAAACTCCTCTTCATGGGACAAAGCTGTTGAAGATGGATGGGTGCCTGGTGAGACCTTATTCAGTCTAGAAGAAGCTGCCGAAAAAGCAACCATTATTCAATATTTGCTATCCGATGCAGGTCAAATAGCACAATGGGAGATGGTTAAATCGAAGTTGACTCCTGGGAAAGCATTGTATTTTTCTCATGGGTTTGGAGTAACCTTTAAAGACAAGACAGGTATTGTTCCTCCAAAAGATGTTGATGTTATTCTAGTTGCACCCAAAGGCTCAGGTACATCTTTAAGAAGATTATTTGTAGCTGGAAAAGGCTTGAATTCGAGTTATGCAATCTTTCAAGATGCAACTGGAAAAGCAAAGGATAGAGTATTGGCACTAGGTATTGCTGTAGGCTCAGGCTATTTATTCGAGACAGATTTTGAGAAAGAAGTATATTCTGATCTTACAGGAGAAAGAGGAGTCTTGATGGGCGCCTTAGCTGGAATTTTCGAAGCTCAATATAATGTATTGCGTAAGCATGGCCATTCTCCTTCTGAAGCCTTTAATGAAACGGTAGAAGAATTAACGCAAAGTCTAATGCCGCTCGTTGCAGAAAATGGAATGGATTGGATGTATGCAAATACTTCAACTACAGCTCAACGTGGAGCCTTGGATTGGAGACATAGATTCAGGGATCAACTTGAACCCTTGTTTGAAGAATTATATGATTCCGTTAAAACAGGCAAAGAAGCTGAAATAGTCATCCAAGCGAATAAGCAGGAGGACTACAGGGTTAAGCTAGAGCAGGAACTTAAAGAAGTTCGAGAGTCTGAATTGTGGCAGGCGGGAAGACAAGTACGTCAGTTACGTCCTGAAAATTATTAATAATGAATACACAAGCACAATATAAACCTCAATTAGATGCAGTCTATTCGGCTGCATCTGTTTTATATGGAGTAATCAACCTTACAAATCTAGAGGATAATCAAAGGCTTTCTCAAAAATATGGTGCAAATATTTTGCTTAAACGAGAAGACTTACAAGTTGTTAGGTCCTATAAGATCCGTGGGGCTTATAATAAGATAAGTAGTTTGGATCAGACCAAACTGAATCAGGGGGTTGTTTGTGCTAGTGCCGGTAATCATGCACAGGGAGTTGCTTATTCCTGTAATAAATTAGGGGTTTATGCCACTATTTTTATGCCTGTAACCACTCCTAAGCAAAAATTGGAACAGGTGAAGTTCTTTGGAGAAAGTTTTGTTGAAATAAAACTGGCAGGCGATACATTCGATGATTCAAAGCATGCTGCTTTGGAATGGGTTAAGCATACTGGAGGAATATTCATACCTCCGTTTGATGATGTACAGATTGTAGAGGGTCAGGGTACTGTCGGACTCGAAATATTGCAGCAAGCAGTGCAGCCAATTGATTACCTTTTCCTTCCAGTAGGTGGTGGTGGACTTTCAGCTGGGATATGCACTGTATTTAAGCAATTGTCTCCAGACACTAAGATTATAGGGGTAGAACCCTTAGGAGCGCCTGCAATGGCCCAATCCTTAAAGAAAGGCTATCCTGTTACTCTAGATAGGATTGATAAATTTGTAGATGGAGCTGCAGTTAAACGGGTAGGAGATTTGAATTTTAAAATCTGCTCAAATAGCCTACATGATGTTGTTCTTGTAGAAGAGGGTAAAATTTGTTCATCCATTTTGGAGCTTTATAGCAGAGATGCTATTGTACTTGAACCAGCCGGTGCACTTTCCATTGCTGCATTAGATCACTATGCCGAAGAAATAAAAGGTAAACAGGTTGTATGTATACTGAGTGGTGGTAATAATGATATTACTAGAATGGAAGAAATCAAGGAAAGAGCATTGCTTTACGCAGGACTCAAACACTACTTTATTATACGCTTTCCTCAACGCGCTGGGGCATTAAAAGAGTTTGTAGGTGAAATTCTTGGCCCTAACGATGATATTACACATTTCGAATATACCAAAAAGAATACTAAAGAAAAGGGTTCTGCCGTTGTAGGTATAGAATTGCAGTCCAAAATGGATTTTGAACCTTTACTGGATCGAATTAAAGAGAAGGGTTTCTTTGGAGATTACTTGAATGATAAATCCTATCTACTTAATTTATTGGTATAATTCCGTTGATTAAGGGCAAAAAAAAAGGTCACTAATTGCGACCTATGGTGGGAAATACTGGACTCGAACCAGTGACCCCCTGCTTGTAAGGCAGGTGCTCTGAACCAACTGAGCTAATCTCCCATGATAGTTACAAACCTTTGTTTGCAGCGTGTGCAAATATATATTGACTTTGCCGTTACTGCAAATAAATACATTAAAAATGTGGGATTTTTTTTGTTGGAGTACGTTTGGACATATGCATTACAAAATATTTATAAAAAAAACATTTAATTGAAAATTATTTATAGTTGAAATCGCAATATATCACCTATTCTTTTTAAACGCATTATGACCAATTTAAAGAAATACTTCCTACGATTTATCTGCATACCCTTGCTGTGCTATGTCGTTCTAACTAGTGCACTTAGTGTCCTATTCAAGGACAAGTTGGTTCAAATCGTACATACTGAAATTGAGAAAAATATAAGTACGCCAGTGCAGATTGGTGATACTAAATTATCTTTTTTAACTGCCTTTCCTTTTGCCGAACTCCGAGTTAAAGATATATATGTGCAAGATCGTTGGGAAAAAACACTTCTTGATGCGGATTTGCTTGGAATCCGTTTGGGTTTATTTTCTCTGTTGACGGATGGAATTAAAATACAATCTATCATTCTGAAAGGTGGGAAAGCAAATGTGGTATACAATAATAAAGGAGTAGCGAATTATGATATCTTTCATTCAAAATCTGACGATTCGACAGCAGACAATTCAGATTTTAAATTAAAGATCAGAAAAGGATTTTTAGAGGAAATGAATATCCGATATATTGATCAACGCGATCAGCATGATGTAAAATTGGCAATTCAGGATTTGAAAATGGGGGGTGATTTTAGTAGTCGGGTTTTTGACTTGTCTACTAGTTCTGAATTATTAATTGAAAAACTCAAAGTTAGTGATCAGACCTATCTAAAAAATAAGCCTTTATCATACGTTGGTAACATCAAAATTGATCTGGAAAAAGAACGATATCAAATAGAAACCTTGGGTATTAATATTGACGGGGGAGCGTTTGATATTGCAGGTTCAATTGATCAAGAAGGAAATGAAGCTATGCTCGACCTTACTCTAAATGCTAGTAATGGTGATTTGGGTACAGTCTTGGCCTTATTACCAGATCTTAATGCGGCTGATTTTAGCACTTCTGGTGATTTCGCATTTAATGCAACAGTAAAAGGGCCGTATTCTGATAAATCAATGCCTGCGATTGAAGTAGCTTTTGGTTTGGAGGATGGTGAAATATCTACAAGGTATTTAGACCTACCTCTTAAGCATGTTTCCTTCAAATCAGAGTTTATTATGGGTCATCCAAAGAAAACCTCTAGACTCAACCTAGATGGGTTTTATGCTGAAATGGGTGGGGCACCCATTTTATTTGATTTAAACATTTTGGATTTAGATAATCCTTTAATAGATCTGCGTGCTGATGCTCAAATAGCTGGTAAAGCGATAGCTCCTTTTGTGGGAGAGGGTGTTCGTTCAAGTGGAACAATTGACCTAAATGATATCTATGTAAAAGGACGACTTTCAGATATGAAACGGATCCGAAATGCAAAACGCGTAGAGGTCTCTGGTTCAATGGAACTCAATACACTTAGTTTTACTAAAAGAGGAACTGAGGTCCAATTTGATAGCGGATTGATTAAATTAAGAAATAATAGACTAGACATACCTTTTATTGAAGTTAAAGGAGATGGTATGGAAGCAGTAGGAAAAGGATATATCGCTAATTACTTGGCGTTTTTAACGTCCAATAATCAATCTAGTCCAGTCAATATGAATTTTGACCTTGAAGGGGAAGAATTAGATATCAACAATCTACTTGCCATTTTAGACCAGGATGATTCGGAAAATGACGATGAAGAGTTATTGGGACAATCAGAGGAAGCATATGCGAATAGCAATTCCAACAACTTCTCTTTTTTGAAACAAATCAAAGGCGTATTCACCGCAGATTTAAAAGCTGTTCAATATGAGGAATTGGCTATTGATCAATTCAAAGGACGAATAGATTTTAAACAGGGAGACATTCGCATCAAAGGAGATTTAGAAACTATGGAGGGTCAGATGACCATGGATGGGGCTTTTAATGTATTAGCGACTAGACCTATTTTGACCTTGAAAGTAGATTGTGAATCTATTAATGCTTCTGAAATGTTCCGCCAAATGGACAATTTTGGACAAGGTATGATTACCGAGCATAATGTCTCTGGTGATTTACATTCCAAACTCGTTATGATTTTGCCTTTCGAGTCGGATGGAGGTTTTAATCCAAATGATTTAAAAGTTTATGCTGGTATCGGAATCGAAGATGGTGAGCTAAAGGGTATAGAGATGTTGGAAGATTTTTCAAAGATTATCCATATTAATGACTTGAAACATATCCGATTTGTAAACATGGAAAACTGGCTTGAAATCAGTAATGGTAAAGTATACATTCCTGCTATGTTCCTTCAGTCTAATGCCATTAATCTGCGTTTGAGTGGAGTGCAAGGATTTGATGATCGTATTGATTATAGTTTAAAGGTGAATGCGGGTCAGATAATTGCTGAAAAAGTAAAACGCCATGATATTGAATTAACACCAATTGCTGCAAAAGAACACGGTTTTTTCAATTTGTATTTCAATATTTACGGTGATCTAGATGATATGGATTATAAAACCTCTAAGCGAATTGTCAATGAGCAATTCTTGGCTTCAGAGTCCCGAAAGATGGATGTGCGATATGCACTTGAAAAAGCCTTTGGCCCTATTGAGCTTATTGCTGAGCCAAAACAATGGGCTGATTTAGGTGATTTTGAACTCCCAGAAGATATGGAAGAAGAGGTCGAATATATAGATGGTTTCTAAAAAAAATCCCGAGATGCAACTCGGGTTTTTTTATGAATACTTGATACAAACATTTTTAGGTTCAGTAAAGAAGCGCATGGCTTCGAGTCCACCTTCTCTCCCCACACCAGAATTTTTCATACCGCCAAATGGTGTTCTCAAATCTCTAACCATCCAACAATTTATCCAAACAATACCTGTTTGTAATTGCTGCGCTAAAC
>CAXQNQ010000053.1:0-7727 GCA_964225135.1 Mesoflavibacter profundi | reverse complement strand
CTCAAGTTATAGGATTCAACTCCCATAGTAAAGAAGATATTCAAATCGATAATTTACTTCAATATGTTACGCATCAGGATTTAAAATCCTTTGGATTAATTCCTGAGTTAATTGGTAGATTACCCGTATTGACTTATTTGGAACCACTCACGGTGGAAACGCTCAAGCGTATCCTTATTGAACCAAAGAACGCACTAGTTAAACAATATCAAAAGCTGTTTGAACTGGAAAATGTAGAGCTAAGCTTTACCAAAGATGCTATTGAGCATATTTCAAAGCTCGCTTTAGACTACAAGTTAGGCGCTAGAGGACTTCGGTCAATCTGCGAAGCAATTATGACTGATCCCATGTTTGAGATTCCTTCAAAGCCAGAAATTAAAACCTTTGAAGTTGACTTGGAATTCGTCAAACAAAAACTCAGTAAATCAAAATTATCTAAACTCAAAGTGGCTTAAGTTGTCTAACTTCATGCACTTAGTATTGGTATTTTTGTATATTTATAATTCAAATTAGACAAAACAATTATTAGGTTGATATTAGGGTTTAACCCTTTACGTGCACTCTTTTATCATTAAGAGTGCACTTTTTTTATGAGATACTTTTTAGAAATAGCATATAAAGGCACACATTATCAAGGTTGGCAGAAACAACCTGAGGGCCGTCCCACCATCCAAGGCACTATTGAGGACAATTTATCCACTATCCTTAATACGACAACCGATATTGTAGGATGTGGTCGCACAGACACAGGTGTGCATGCCCTGGATTATTATCTGCATGTAGATATTGATGGAGCGCTACCTAAAAACTTTCTGTACAGGCTGAATAAGTTACTGCCCAAAGACATAACAGTCTTTAGAGTCATCCCAGTAAGCAAAGATGCTCATGCACGATATGATGCTACACATCGGGCCTATGAATATAGAGTACTTTCCCAGAAAGATCCCTTTCAAATTGATACTGCATATCACTTTCCATTTTTTCATCAAGCCGATCAAGAAAAGATACAAGCTGCAGCTCAACTATTACTGGAATACCAAGAGTTTGCACCCTTTTGCAAAAGTAATCATGACGCCAATACTATGATCTGCCAGCTCAAAGAAGCTTACTGGATTTTTGAGGATGAATCTTGGACCTTTCACATCACTTCGAATCGATTCTTACGAGGCATGATTAGGTTGATAGTAGGCATGTGCCTGAACGTGGGTCTAGGTAAAATCACTTTAGAGGAGGTAAAAGAAGCCTTGGACCAGCAGACACCATTAAAGAAAAGCTTGTCCGTAGATGCAGCCGGATTATACCTCAAAGACATTCGATATCCTTTTATTCTGAAAACAAATTCCTAAAAGGAATAGAGGACTGAAATAATTGATCAAAAGGCCCAGCGTCTACTTGCTGACCTTCATGGAGGAATATTACCTCATCAGACCACTTCAACAATTGTCTATCATGTGTGCTCATACAAATTTGCATATCAGGAAATACTGTCTTGATCTGAGATAGAATTCGAACAGTTTGAGCATCACTCAAAGCATTTGGAATTTCATCTAACAATAATACCTCTGGTTTAGCATATATCATTCTAGCCAAGATGATTCTCTGATGCTGACCTAAAGATAAGTTGATTCCTTGAGCACCTAAAGGTGTTTGCAAGCCCTTAGGCAATTGCTCTACCCATGATACCAGTTCCGTTAACTGCAAGCAACTTTTTACCCAATCCATATCCACAGCGTTTCCAAAGCAGATATTATCAACTAAAGACATGGAAAAGATAGGTTCGTCCGCATGAGCATAAGCCACTTTTGCCCAATAATTACTCGACTTTATTACACTTAAAGCTAAGTGCTTATTTATGAGTATATGACCAGAGTAATTATCATATTTTTTAGCTAAAAGTTTAAGTAAACTTGTTTTCCCACTTCCTGACACACCTGCCAAAGCTAGTGTTTTCCCTCTTTTAAGATCCAATGAGATATTAGTTAAACCAAAGGAAGAAGCGCCATAATCAAAATTTAAGTCCCGAACCTGTATACCTTCAATGGAAGCAATGTCCTGCCCTATATTTGTAGCTTCACTTAGATCTCTGACCGCTTCAATGCGTTCCATGCTAATCCATGCATCTTGTCCACTACTAATCAATGCAGGCACATGTTGAAACGAGACATTTAATTGGGCCGCTATGAATTGTATAGCCACTAAACTACCCAAACTAAGGCTTCCGTCTATAACGAATTGGGCAGCTATTACAGTAACAATCACATCTCTCAAGACTTGTATAGCCTCAGCTACACCATGTTGCCTTACACCCAACCAAAGTTGCTTCTTATCTAAATTCAAATGTTCGGCCTGAATCTCCATCCATTTTTCTTGAAGGGTACTTAATTGGGAAGAACGCTTGACACTCTCTACATGACTGACATACTCCCAAATCATCTCCTGCTCATGTGCAGATAAATTAAAACTTGCTGTATCTAGTAACTTGCGTTTGGGAAGTTGAACGATAATTATTCCTGTGCTGATCAAAGAAAAAACCATAAAGATCAACATTAGTATAGGTTGATAAATACATAAGATGATTCCAAAACCCAATAACCCCGCCACCATCAACACTCCTTTTACACTCAATTCTCTTAAAAAAGTCTCAATTCGAATGTGATCTCCAAAGCGTTGCATGAGATCTGCTGGGAAATTGTGTTCTAAAAAGTTTGTAGAAAGTCTAGATATAGATGCTATAAAATCATGGACCATGCCTACTTTCAAACGAGTACCTACAAAAAGTAATATCCAATTCTGAAACCATTGTAATACCAAAGAACTGATGGAAAATACTAGGAAACCAGTCATGACCAAACCAACAGTTCCCATATCATTATGTTCCACCCCCAAGTCAATGAAAGACTGCATTAAGAATGGCAGAATCAATTGAATGCCCAAAAGCAACAAAATACTCCAAACTAAATTTAGCAGAACCATCTTATTCGGAGCCAAGTGTTGTTTGATTAAGTCAATCAGTCCGTTTAAGCCAGTTTGCCTAATGGCTTGTTCAGTTGGGTTCTGCCCATTATTCTGGCACAATAACAAACTACCTGTATTATTTCCTCGACCGTACCATTTTTCTTTGAATAAATCGATAACAATTCGCTGTTTACCCAATTTGGGATCATAAACCCATGCATGGGTTTTGGTCAATTGAGCCAAAACTACAAAATGGTGATCTTCCCAATGCAGAATAGCAGGCAAAACTAGCTTAGCATCTTGATCCAATAGATTGTCCAGGCTCATTCGTAAAGCCATAGGCTCCAACTGATTGGCACGAGCTAACTGACTCAAATCAAATAAACTCATACCCATTTGATCCAGCTGAGCTTCCTTTCGCAGGCTGGACAATTGAAGCGGAATCCCGTGGTAATTTCCAAGCATCACAAGACAAGCTAAACCACAGTCATTAGAAAAGACCTGTTCAACTAACTTCAATTTATTACGAGAAGCCTTGGACAGTACGCTATTCAACATAGGCTCAATTTAAATGAAATCTATAGCTATCAAAATTAATGCCCAAAAATGAAGCTAAAAGCAACAACTACAGACATTTTTTTTAAGGTTCTCTTAAAAAATTCACTTAGCTGTGGATTCTTTTAATAATTTTGGCAGATACACGTTACCTATAAAACGGTTGAAATGAAAAAGCTTATTAGTTCGTTGCTACTTACTGGATTATTCATTCAGTTGCATGCGCAAAAAATAGATTTTACTGATGTTTCACAGTCTGACCAAGAAGCTAAGGCCATATTGGATCAGATTAAGTCTAATCTAGATAGTTACCAGGGTATTGAAGTAGATTTCGATTATGTTGTAACCGTTCCCGAAGAGGCACCTCAAAAGCAACAAGGAAACATGCTAGTTGTTGGAGAGCGTTATGCTTTGGACTTAGATGACTATGGGATTTATTCCGATGGACAAACCGTTTGGATGTATGATAAAGCTATCGAAGAAGTCAATATCAACAATAAAGAGGAGAATGAAGACCTATTAATCTCTTCGCCAACTGATTTACTGGATTTCTATCAAAAGGACGATTTCATATATGCCTTTTACGATGAGCTGGTAGTGGATGGTAGAATCATAACTATGATTGATTTCAAACCGGTGGACGATGAACAAGAGTTTTTTAAGATTAGGCTTAGTGTAGATAAGAAACAAAATCTACCAGCAGGAGCAAAATTATTCTACAGAGACGGAACACGAATTGAAGTGGTATTCAAAAAGGTTTCTAACCAGTCCCAATTCAGTGATAGCGACTTCATTTTAACGAAAGAGGATGTAGATTCAGGAGTTTAATTTATTGATTTGAGGTATTAAACATACATAAAGCCTTGGCTTATTTAAGCAAATCTCCCAAGGCTTTATAAACTTGTTTCTTTTTTTCTTTTTCCAAAAATTTTATTGGATCCGCCGCCCGTTGGGTACAATCCATAATAGAGCATCGCTCACAGGTTGTAGATATCACATTTCGATTAATTGTAGTATCCTTTAGAAAACCAATCTTATTTTTTACGGATTTTTCTAATAATATGCCTAAAGAGAGTCCTACAAAATTATGCGCTTTGCGGTCTGCTTTCTTGACTAAGGAAATAATCAAATATTCCTCCGAAGAATCATTATACCTCGATATCTGAGCACCTATTTCCATATCTGAACCACTCTTTTTGAGTTGATCTAACATTCGAATGGATAACCAGCGACGACAATAAGTCTCTGCTAATTGATTGGCATGAGGAGTATGCTTACCATCTAAATGAAGTTCTTTATTGACGGTGTAATTAATTGAACCTTTACTGGATAAAAATCGAAAGAAGTAGATCTTTCTAATCCCCATGAGTGCAGGTAGAATATTTGTCATTCTTTGAAAGACCATTTCTCCAGTTGCACCGAAATCATGCATAATGCCCTGTATATAGCTAGCATCAAAAGTTTCCTTAGCTAGAAACTCCTTCAAACGAATATGAACAGCATGTAAAGGCATAATCAAAGCAGCAGAAAAGTAAGCTGCCTTAAAATGAGCCAACACCATTTCAAAGGACTCTACTCGCATCAATGATGCTGTATTGGCTCTTTGCTTAAGACCTAAGTAATTAAAACCCAATTCCTTTCCATATTGAAAACCACGCTGTATGGACCTTAGGCGACCATTTAAAAGTAAGGTTCTTGATTTTGGAATAAATACAGAACGAATATCCGAAAGTTCAGCATACTGATCCAATCCACCCTTTTCAATATCATAGTGATAATTCGTCTCCAGAAGATTAGATAATTGATCTTCATTCAAGGGTTCAGTGGCTGAAAATCCATGTGTAGTCCTAAAAGCATTGACGGCCTGTTCAATGTCCTCAAAGTAGTTTAGATGCATTTCGAGATAGGACCTTAATGCCCCATAATAAAAATTCTCTTCGACATAAGCATGATTCCTAGCAATCTCAACTAGAGTAGAGATAAAGGCCCCCACCTTTTTAGGTGCTTGAGAAATGATTTCAACAATCTTAGAGAGATCAATACCAAATAAATCTAAAGGCAATTCATTTAGGAAATTAGACTGGAGTAAATCTGATACAGGAGCCAATGTACCATCTAATTTATCTGAGCTCAATTGTTCTACCGAAACCTTAAGGCTTTTAGCTAGAGCTTCTAATTTATCAGGCTTAGGAAACTTTTTACCCTTCTCAATCTCGTTCAGGTACGAAACAGAAAGACCACTAGATTTAGAAAGTTCAGCAAAAGAAAGGCCCTTTTCCTGGCGCAACTGTCTCGCTTTTAAACCTAGAATGATCCGTGCATTTAAATTCTTTACCGCCATATGCTTCCAAAATAGCGAATTTTCGCAAAAAAATCTTGAAAGCACAGCCATTTTAACTTCGGATAGTATCAATAACTACACAAATGAGTCATCCAAATTGAACTACATAATAGATAGGATAAATAAAAAAGTCCCGAATGACTTCGGGACTTTTTTAGGGAATAGCTTACAATAAATATCGCATGCCGACTTGCCCACCAAAAATATAATAGTTTTGGTTGACGGCATAGGTGCTATTCGCAAAAGAAGCCGGATAATATCTAAAGTAAGGCTCAAACTTCATTTGAATTCTGTTCGTTACATTATAAGTAACTAGTGTAGATGCGTAATAACTCACTCCTAACTTTTTACTGAAGAAACTTCCAGATTCACCTACGCTATTAATGCCTACTACATCATCCTGATTCTCAGGAGAAACAATATTTCCAACTTTATTGAATAAGAGATTCAACGAAAGACCCGTGTAGAATCCCATACCGAACTTTTCATTGGACTTTTCAAAACCAACCATTAATGGAAGATCAAGAATCTCATAGAAGTTATCATTATTGAGATTGTTGAAAATATTCGTTGTTGTAGTATCGATTTCAATAATCTCACCATCCTCATTCACAGTTTGAACAATAGTTGTCTCAGTACCTATCAATAAATCGTAATTAAACCCTTCCTTGATTCTTGAATAATTCAAGCCCGATCTAAGGCTTAGACCATTTCTAAAAATCATGCCCAAATTCATATTTAGACTGAAAGCCGAGATAGGTAGTTCTGTATTCTCTCTCAATTGAACATACTCAGAAAGAATAGCAGAAGAGCTGTTAATATTCCGTATAGGCATATCATGCGCAAAAGCTATACTCCAGAAAGGTGTATTAAATTCATCGCGAAAATCTGCACACTGCACATTCTTATTGAACAGCGTTGGCATATTCGATAAACCTACAAGTGGCTGCGCTAAAGCGGGTATATTAAAATCTGTACGAGCAGTCCTAACCGTTAAATCTATACTAGTTTGATCCGCATCTTGATCTGCAGTCATTAATACTTGTTCGCTATTATGCCCAGTCCAATTATCATCTTGTTCTCCTTCCAGTTGATTCTGATTCTGATTAACCATTGGTAGGCTATTCTTCTTTTTCGAAGCGAGTTCAGCATTCGACGCTAATGAACCCTCCAAAAGAGTTTGATCCGAACCCAATTGTTCTTCCAACACTATGGCTTCCTGAACCTCAGCTACATCTGCTGAAGGATCTAATTTCAATTGACCAGAGATAACTGCGTCTGTATCTGTTGTAAAATCATTAGTCGGCCAGAAAATCAAAACAGAGGCTGCAATAGTAACTGCTGCTGCAGATACTACCCATCGAGATTTATCGAATAACCAAATCACTGGCTTCTTATCACCCTGCTGTATTTGGCTGGCCACCTGATCCCAGATGTGCCCAGGAACCTCACTGCTGTGATTACTGAGTTTACGTTGTACTATATCATCCAACTTCTCCTTTCTCATAAATTATTTCATTGTATTGGGTTATGATTTCCTTCAAGAGCTTTCTTGCTTTTACTAATTGTGACCTTGAAGTACTTTCCCCAATATTCAATAAATCGGCTATTTCTTTGTGACTATAACCTTCTATTACATACAGGTTAAAAACCATTTTATATCCATCTGGCAGTTTAGCAATCATAGATAACAATTCCTCTTCTGCAAGATGTTCTATGGCTTCTGGACTGATAACATTTGATGTATTATAATCTACCAGAGCAATATCTTCGAAACTAATTTTCTCTTTTTCGAGGTATCTCAAACAAGTATTGACCACTATTCTTCGGATCCATCCCTCAAAAGAACCTTTAAACTGAAACTTATGGAGACTAT
>CAXQNQ010000052.1:0-11488 GCA_964225135.1 Mesoflavibacter profundi | reverse complement strand
CGGATTTATGAATAATAATGGAGAAGAGTCTGGTTCTGATTGGTTGGTTAATTTAGACGAGGCAGTAGAGCTATCCCAAAAAACAGGAAAACCAATTCTAGCCAACTTCACTGGAAGTGATTGGTGTGGATGGTGTAAAAAATTGAAAGCCGAAGTATTTGATACACCAGAATTCAAAAAATGGGCTTCCGAAAATGTAGTATTATTGGAATTAGACTTCCCAAGAAGAACAGCTATCTCTGATGAGTTACGCATGCAAAATATACAGTTACAAAGACAATTTGGTGTTCGGGGTTACCCAACTATCCATTTCTTCAATGCGGAGAAAACAGGAGAGGGGGAATATACCTTCGCTAAGGTTGGTCAATCTGGATATTTGATGGGTGGGTCAGCCGCTTGGATAGCAGATGCATCCCAAAAATTGGGACTATAAAAAAAAGGCGATGATTCAATCATCGCCTTTTTTTTAATGTAGTTCTATAAACTTACTTGCAAAAGCCAATGCCTGTTTTTTATCATAATCTGCTTCAGTACTTCGTGAGCTGCAAATTACTGTTATATTTTTATCGCCATAAGTGGTAACTAACATGTGCTGGTCATTCAACCAAACAGCACCATGTCCTATCCCTTCTACCCCCTCAATAACAATATTTGGAATGGCTTGATATTTCTCGTAATACAATTGAATAGCTTCTAAATCTGCTAGGTTAGAATCTTGAACATTCATGTAAAAAGCAGATCCTTCGCCACCCACCATATAATTCGATTTCATAGACCAACCTTGTTCTTGTAGGTTGCAATTCCCAATAAAATCATTATCTGATGCACCTATAATACTTCTTACATGAGTAGTGTAGAAAGTACATGGATCCATACTTAAAGTAATGGCTTTTAAAGCTTCGGATGATTCGGCGCTTTCTAAAGCTGATGCTTCTGCCTCTGGGGTATTCGATTGTGGTTCCGATTGGCAACTAGTCACAAAAAGTGTAAGGATACCAATAAAAAATAGTGATTTGTTCATATTACTGTACGTCAAGTAATTCTAAATTAAATAATAATACTTCATTCTTACCAATTACGGAACCTGAGGGTGGGTTGCTACCATAAGCATATGCTGAAGGTATAATTAAAGTGATTTCTCCGCCCTCCTGAATCAATTGCAAACCGATAATCCAACCCTGAATTAAATTGGCTAAAGGAAATACAGAGGAGGTGCCACGATCATACGAAGAGTCAAATTTTTCATCCTCTAGTGTAAATCCTTCATAGTGTACTTCAACTGTGCTGAAAATATTAGGTATCTGGCCTGTACCTTGCTCGTGAATGATAAAGTGAATCCCCTCAGGTGTAACTTCTGTTTCTAAATTATTGGATTCAATATATGCCTCAATTAAGTCTTGATCTTTTACTGATTGGTCTCTACAGGAAGTGAATAAGCAAACACTCAACACTAAAAAGACACTCCATACTGGTTTCATGATTTAAATATTTTTTCTACAAGCGAATTTACAAATTAATAACAAGGCATCATAGGTGAATCATATCCTTATTGGTATTAATTCTTCAAGAAAATGAGTTTTTGAGCTGAATAATTTTGATTTGCAATAGATTATAATCTCTAAAAACAAGGTTGAATAACTGAAAATAGTAATTGAATATTTAAATAACCCTATGTGACTTTTGATACATTAATATTGAAACTTGTTCACTAATTTCAATATGTAAGAAATTGAAAATCAAAATTTTGCTGAAATGAAAAAGTTTTTGCTGGTAGGTCTAATGTTTGTTAGTAGTTTAGGTTTTAGCCAATGTTACTTAGGAGTTTCAGCTGGCGTAAGTAATTATTATGGAGATTTATCTAAATCGACTTCTCCATTTAGTAGCGGCAGTTCGAAAGGGGCACTAGGTATTGAATATGGGAAGTCAATTAATGAGAAATTCGATATCCTTGTAGGTATAAACTTAGCTGGATTAGCAGCAGATGATATTGCTGCAACAAGATCTGAACAAGTACAAAGAGGTTTTGATTTTAATAGCTTTTTATTTGAATTTCAAGGTCTTTTGAGCTATGAATTGTTCAGCATTGATCTAGATGGGGACGCAAATCTGATAGCAGGGGCTTCCACTGGTCTTTCGATGATATATTTTGATCCAACACACTCTGACCCATCACTTACCGCAATGGCTGAACAAATGGAAGATTTTAACAATTTAGGGCTTGCAATTCCTGTAAACTTTCATTTGGGACTTGAATCTTCTGGAGTAGTTTATTTTACTCAGTTAGATACTCGATTAGTTTTCACAGATTATTTAGATGGCTTAAGTGTACTAGCAAATCCTAACGGAAGAGATTCTTTTGGTTTCTTTAGATTTGGGGCAAGAATTCCTATGCAGAATTTAATAGGTAAAGCCTGCTTATAAAAAAAGGGGATCCAATTGGATCCCCTTTTTTTATTCAATATTGGTGAAGACCATTTGCACATCTTCATCATCTTCCATTTTGTCTAACATCTTCTCAATATCAACTAGCTGATCTTCTGAGAAAGAAGTGGGTGCATTCGGAATACGTTTTAATGTTGCTGATTCAACCTTCAATCCTTTTTCATCAATTGCCTCAGAAAGTGTTCCAAAATCACTAAATCCGCCGTAAATGTATAGGCGATCCTCTACTACTTCAATTTCTTCTAAACCGGCATCTATAAGTTCAAATTCTAACTCTTCCGTATCAATATCCTCTGAATATTCAAGCTCGAAAACAGATTTTCGAGTAAATAAAAATTCCAAAGATCCCTTAGGCACTAAAGAACCTCCCGCTTTATTGAAATATGATTTTACATTGGCTACCGTTCTATTATTATTGTCCGTAGCGCATTCAACAACAACGAGGACTCCGTGCGGACCTTTACCTTCAAATACCGTCTCCACCAATTGATCTGCATCTTTGCCTTCTGCTCTTTTGATAGCAGCACTGATGTTATCCTTAGGCATATTAGCTGCCTTGGCATTTTGAATAGCCGTCCTAAGTTTTGCATTCGTCTCTGGATCAGGACCTCCATCTTTAGCTGCAACTGTGATTGCTTTGGCTAATTTTGGAAAAATTCTGGACATCTGCCCCCATCGCTTTTCTTTTGCTGCTCTTCGGTATTCAAACGCTCTTCCCATATTTATTTACTTAATTTTTAAAATTTGAGCAAAATTTAAACTAATGAAAACAAAAATACAAATTGAGTGCCTAGACTTTAAAATTTTGAGGACTCAAATTCCAACCTTGGTTTGATTTTAGCTATTTTGAACTGACTTTGATCAGTAATCAAGTTTATGTCATGAAATTAGAAGTATGTGTAGATAATAAGCAAGATTTGTTGGCTGCTGTTCTAGCTGGAGCTGATCAAATCGAGCTTTGTGCTGCTTTGGACCAAGATGGACTTACACCGGATTTAGACTTATTACAGGTAGCATTTGAACAAATACAGGTGCCATTAAAGCCTATGCTTAGACATCGAGCTGGCGATTTTGTGTATACGAAGGAGGATCAAAAAATACTATTGACTCAATTGGAGTATCTTATGCGATTCCCTTTTAAATCAGTTGTGTTTGGGTGCTTAACGCCTAGTGGTGTGATTGATAGAGCTTGTTTAGAATTAATATTGGAAAAATTGGATGGTCGTTACCTTTGTTTTCACAAAGCTATTGATTATACTTCTGATATTATGGAGGCTTGTGAAACGCTTAAACCATACGAACAGGTGAGGGAAATATTATCATCTGGGGGTTGCAGTACGGCGATAGAAGGCAAGGTGATATTGAAAGGCATGCAACAAGGGTTGAGACCAGATCAAGTCTTGATTGCTGCCGGAAAAATACGACCAGAAAATTTAAAAGGTCTACACCGATATTTAGGATTGAATTATTATCATGGACGAAAAATTATAGATTTCTAATGAGTACATTAATGCCATTTCACTTAGCGGTTCCAGTGCATGATTTAGCGAAAGCTAGAGCCTTTTATGGCGGAATTATGGGTTTTGAAGAAGGACGGTCGTCCGATCACTGGATTGATTATAATTTTTATGGACATCAATTTGTAGTCCACTTGGATGCTGATAAAAAAGGATTTGACGAATTACCTTCTAATGCGGTAGATGGTCACGATGTGCCTATTCCTCATTTTGGTGTTGTCCTTAGTAAACTAGATTGGATTGAATTGGCAACAAAAATGAAAGCGGCTAATGTTCGATTTATTATAGAACCATATATTCGTTTCGAGGGCCAACCTGGTGAGCAAGCTACCATGTTTTTTTTGGATCCTAGTGGTAACGCTTTAGAATTTAAATCTTTTGAAAATTTAGATATGCTATTTGCTAAATAGATGAATATTCCATTATTAATTGCTAAATCAAAATATCATATTTGGCCTAGGGATAGGAGTTATATGCGTCAAGTTCTGAAGCGGTATTCTACCTACTACAGGAACTTAGATGAACCTGCTAAACGAGTTTTTGAATATAGAGTAGATGTGTTTTTAAATTCCATAGAATTTAAAACGCTAGGAGCTATTCGGTTGAAGTCAGAGATTGAATTTTTAATAGCCTCGGGTTTTGTTCAAATTACCTTTGGACGTGACCTATATATATTGAGTTATTTTAAGCGAATTATTATTACACCAAAAGAATATGGATATACAGGGTTCAAGGAAAAGTTACTTGGACATGTAGATTATTCTAGAAGATTAATTACGCTGAGTTGGGCGAATACAAAGCATGGATTTCTTATTGCAGATGATGCACATAATGTAGTATTACATGAAATGGCCCATGCACTTGAGTTTGAATTCAGAAAGCGCATAAAACTGGTTAAACACTTGGATAGACGGAGTCTTCCTTTAGCCATATTGGTTTCGAGAATAGTTGAAAAGAGTTACTATTTCTTGGATGATGATGTGTATCACGAATGGCTGAAATTAGGGGTAACTCAGTTAAAAGATATTCGAGCGGGCAAGCAAGTATTTTTAAAAGCATATGCTGCTAAAAACATTCATGAATATTTTGCCTGCTCTATTGAGGCATTTTTCGAACAATCGGAGCAAATGAAAGAAATAATGCCTGAATTATTTGATACATTAGTCTTGTTATTAGGTCAGGACCCTACTTTAATAAAGGACCCAAGGATTAAAACTTAAATTATGTTTGATATTAAAGCAATTCTTTCCGTTTCCTTAATTCTATTTTCAGTAATTGATATTGTTGGAAATATTCCAGTGGTTATTGCACTAAAAAAACAAGGCAAGCAGATTGAGTCAGGTAAAGCTACTTTAGCCTCTGGAGTATTAATGCTCGCTTTTCTGTTTGGTGGTGAAAAAATACTGGGTCTATTTGGTGTCGACGTTAAGTCATTTGCAGTGGCGGGTGCCATTGTTATGTTCATCATAGGTTTAGAAATGATTCTTAATCGGGAGATCTTTAGAAATACAGAAGATAATGCAAAATCCACCTCCATTTTCCCTTTGGCCTTTCCATTTATTGCAGGTGCGGGTACCTTAACTACTATTATATCATTGGAGGGTGCAGGTTACACCAAATTAGATATCGGCATCGGTATTTTACTGAATCTTTTGGTGGTGTTTTTAGTCTTAAGATTTTCTTCTGTTATTCAGCAAAAAATTGGAAATCAGGGGGCTAAGATTTTGGAAAAAGTCTTTGGTATTATATTATTAGCCATCGCTATTAAGATTTTTACCAATAATTCCATTTTGCATGAATTGTTAGAGGCACTTCGAGCAAATGCTCAATAGATTTAAGCTTTTTTTAGGATAGTGTTTATACCAAAGTGAATCTCAGTGTGGTTTGATTCATGTGGAGCTAATGATTAAGTCATGCTGAAAGTATAGTATTTGTGCAAAAAATTGGATGGAAAACGGCGACTGCTCTGGTAATAGCCAATATGATAGGTGCAGGTGTGTTCACCAGCTTAGGTATTCAATTAGAATATGTGCATTCACCTATGTTAATACTGTTGTTGTGGGCATTAGGTGGTCTAATGGCCTTGACTGGTGCTTGGAGTTATGCTGAATTGGGGACCATCTTTAAACGTTCCGGAGGTGAATACCATTTTTTATCCCAATTATTTCATCCTATCCTGGGTTATCTATCTGGTTGGGTATCTATTACGGTAGGCTTTTCGGCTTCAATAGCCCTGGCTTCGATGTCTGTAGCAGAATATTTAGGGCCTATTGGTATAAGCTATGGGAATTGGCTTGCCGCAGGTATAGTTTTACTTTTTGCTATTGTCCATAGTTTTTCAATTAAGAATAGTAGCTTTTTCCAACAAGGTATTACTTGGTTAAAAGTACTAGCAATCATTTGCTTCATAGTTTGCGGATTAATATGTACTCAAGATTTGCAATGGGATAATATTAGAATCACGGATATTGATGGCTCTGGTTCTTTGGGTGTCGCCTTTGCTTTTGTTTGTTTTGCATATTCTGGCTGGAACGCTGCTGCATATATTTCTGATGAAATTAAAAATTTGAGGACCAATCTTCCTAAAGCCTTATTGATAGGAACCATCGTCGTATGTTTTTTATACCTCTTGCTTCATTTGGTGTTCTTTTTGACTACTGATTTAGGGGCATTAAACGGTCAAATTGATGTTGGAAAGATTGTAGCTAAAAACATATGGGGCCCAAATGGGGCTTCCTGGATGAGTTTTATTATTATCATCATTTTGCTGAGTAGTTTAAGTGGAATGCTTTGGGTTGGATCTAGGGTCACTCAAGTTATTGGTGAAGACTATCAGATTTGGAAACGATATGCCAAATTGAATACTAAACAAGTACCTGTTCGGGCTATATGGCTACAAGCTTTGATAAGTATAGGCTTTATTTTCTCGGGTAGTTTTGAGCAAGTATTGATTTATAGTAGTTTCATCATACAACTATTCAGTTTATTAGCTGTAATAGGCCTAGTGAGATATAGGTGGCGTGCTCGGAAGAACTCCGATACCTTTAGGAGCCCTTATTTTCCTATTCCTCAATTTATCTTTATCCTAATCAATCTTTGGGTGTTGGGGTATTTATTAGTCGATAAGCCTAAAGAGTCTTGTCTAGGCTTGATTAGTGTTGTGTTGGCTTTATTGACGTATTATATCAATCAACGCATATTTAAACCAAGCAATCAAAAGACTTAGACAAATAATATTAAGTGAATTGGCTGAAAATCCCTACTTTTATCGGAGATCAAAACTTGTTAAAAATAATTTTAGAATGAAGCCAATCAAACTATTTTCAATCCTTCTAGCTGTATTAGGCTGGAATCTTTCTTTATATGCTCAATGTGATACTACCGCTATTGATCAAAGTCAATGTATCATTGAATTTGCTGATATGGAGCCCAATAGTGGGCAATTAGCTGCCAATGTGCTTGACGGAGATGAAACTACTTTTTGGAATACTACTGGTAGTGTAGCTTTCCCACATCATTTAATTATTGACCTCGGAGATACACTAGCCGTAAATGGCTTATCTGTAAAGCCAAGAGTGGGCAGTAATGCAGGTAGATTAGAAGGATACGAAATCTATTTATCTAATAATTCTACAGTATTTCCTAATAATCCGGAAGCAGCCGGTGAATTGAGTTATAATGGCTATTGGCAAGAGACTCCGGAACACATTTATTTTGGTGCAAAAGAGGCTAGATATTTATATTTATTTGCAACCTCAAATTTTGACCAAAACAATAACAATAGATTACAAATCTCTGAGATCATCGTATACGAGGATCAAGGTTGTGGAGATCAGGGTAAAACCAATCAAGTCATTTCATTTGAAGCTATTGAAAAGCAATCCACTGTCAGTGATCCCATTGAGCTTGTCGCTACATCTAATTATGGCACTGATATCTCTTATGAGATTGTAGAAGGAGCAGATGTAGTAGAATTGAATGGAAACGTTATTTCTTTTACTGGCACAGCAGGACAAGTGATTTTGAAGGCCTATAATGAGGGTGATACAGAATATTATCCGGCATCAACTGAGATCAAGTTTCAAGTGGTGGATTTGTCCATTATTTATCCAACTATAAGCACCCGTCTTACTGATGCCGTTCCATTGGAGAAAATGGCAGATGGCGTATATCCGATATACATCAAGTCTAGTATTGCAGAAGCTAGTTTCTTGGATATTGCTTCTGTTTCAGTATCAGTGGATGGACAAGACATTGATGTGTTTGAGCAAGACAACCATTACGTTGGTTTGTGGACCTTAGATGGGACTGGTACATTTAATGTTGTTATTGAAGCAGAAGGGTCTAATGGCAATATTACGGCATGGGATAAATCGATTGAGGTAGTTGATAATGCTTCATCTCAACTGGTTCAAGCCATGGATGCTGTGTTAGTTAACTTTCCTAACCCAGGACGTACGATCACCATCGACACTGTTCTACCACAATTCTTAGGAGCCTATAATAAGGTGACTGCTTATCTAGATGTGAATTGTCCAAACATAAATGGAGGATGTGATGACTGGGATCGTAAAGGTTATTTTGAAATTCAAAGACCTGATGGGCAATGGGTAGAATTTATAAGATATATTACTCCATATGGTGTAGGATGTGATCATGTTGCTGATGTAACTGATTTTATGGATCTTTTACAAGGTGAAGTCAAGTTGAGGGTGTTTATAGACACCTGGGGAACAGGAGGTTGGGAGTTCAATCTTAGCTTGGAGTATGAGCAAGGTGAACCAGACTTTCTTTATCGCTCACTGACAAAGGTTTGGGATAAGAACAATGCACCTTTTGGCAATTTAGCGAATTTACAACCTATGGAAACGGTAGAAATAACCTTGTCAGATTATGTGGAATCTTCTAAGTTGAGGTTAGTTACTACTGGTCATGGATGGGGAGCAAATAATACTGGGAATGCCGCGGAGTTCTATCATGCAGTGCACAATATTGCAGTAGATGGTGCGAATACATTTGAACAGGATTTATGGAATACTTGTGATCCTAATCCAGATGGATGTACAGGGCAACAAGGGACTTGGTGGTACAATCGAGCAGGTTGGTGTCCTGGGACAATAGCACCCCCATTTGAATATATCCTAGATGATGCTATAGCAGGCAATACCTTTACGCTAGATTACATTTTCCAGACTTCTTACATAGATTATTGTAGTTCAAATAATCCAGATTGTGTGTCTGGTGTCACCTGTCCAGATTGTTCTGATAGCTATAATCCACACTATTACGTAGATGGATTTTTAATTAAGTATAGTGATACTTACATCAATGAAGCGTCTAATATTATGCAGGATATTTTACCTGCAAGCGAGTTTTTATTGAGTCCAAATCCGGTACATGACATTCTTACTTTAAGTACAACATCCACTGCTGGATATGCTCGATTCTTGATAATTGATGTACATGGTAAAATCATTCAAAGTAGGGAAGTAGATGCCATGGCTTTATATGGTGGTCGAGTAGAAATGCCTGTTTATGACCTAGAAGCAGGTACTTATTTTGTGCGAATTTTCACCAAAGAAGGATCTCAAACTAAGAAGTTTATCAAGCATTAATTCTACTGAAAATATAAAAGAAAAAGCCCTTCCAAACTGGAAGGGCTTTTTTCATTATTGTATAATCAATGGTTTATTAATAGTCAAGCCTTCATGACTGAGTTTAACTAAGTAAACACCAGTCTTAATGTTGGACCATTGTAGCTCGTATTGGAAGGAATCATTGAATTTTTCAGCTTGTTCAGCTAAGAGCACTCTTCCCTGAAGGTCTGTTAATTCAATCGTTATTTTTCCACTCCATGCATTATCTAATTGGATTTGAGTAAAGTCTTGTGCTGGATTTGGATTTAGCTTTAAATCTTTGTATAAATCAGCTTCAAACGTATTGGTCTCTTTTTGATTCTCGTAAGCACCTATATCAACGCCATCTACACGTTCATTTCCTAAGATATCCAGTGCTGGAGCTCCAGCTTCTACTCCGGCATCAATACAAGGACTTTCTATTTGTATACTGAAGTCAAAATTAAAGAAATCAGTATACATCGGATCACCACCTATAACTTCTTGGTCCGTTGCGTCTAGATATGCATTAAATGTGCCATCCGTTATAAAGTTTCCTCCAGTAGAAACAACATTTGGTGTGCCAGCCTCAATCACATAATTCACATATCCTGGATTGTCGAAGATATTATTTTGTATGAATAAGGTCGTTTCACCTGTATCATTGGTCCATTGCGAAATCCCACCAGCTAAAGCACCTTCATTGAAGGTGAAAGTAGAATTGATAACTCTGACCTCTATAGCAATTGTATCAAATGCATTGACACTGATTCCCCCACCAATTCCATCTTGCTGTGCTTGATTCTGTACGAATAAACAACTCTCTACATCTGTATCTACATTAGATACATTGATGGCTCCTCCTTGTGTTCCAGCAGCGTTACCAAAGAAAGTAGCTCTAGATACACTAAGCGATGACATGTCGTTACTATCTGAACCTCCTGATTCGAATACATTGATTGCACCCCCTACAGAACCAGCCGTATTACCAGTGAAATCAGCTTGATCGATACTAATAACAACTCCAGAAGAAGTTGAAATAGCCCCTCCGGAGTTTTGAGACATATTAGTTTGGAAAATACAGTTAGTGAACGCTACTTCAGTAGAGTCATTCTGATTAAATACTGCACCTGCAAAACTAGCATCATTATTCAAAAAGGAACAATTGGTATATGCCACATTGGCCAAGAATCCATTGATAGCGGCTCCTCCTGATGTAATCGCAGAATTATCTGAGAATGTACAATTATCAATACTCCCAACAGTTCCAAGTGAATAATTTACTAAAGCCCCACCAAATGCTCCTTGGTTTTGGCTGAAACTAGAGTTGGTAATAGAATATATTTTGTTTTGTCCACCATTGTAAATAGCACCACCCGATCCTCCTGTGGCAATATTGGCATTGAAAGTACAATTATCCATAGTGTACCCCATTTTATAAAAATATAATGCGCCACCAAAACCGTCTAAGGTTCCATTTCCATTAAATGCACAATTATTTATGGTTAGATTTTCTGAAGAACTTGGATCTAACTCTCGACCATCAATGTAAGCACAACCTGCATTAACTGAACTATTTGAATTGAATGTACAATCAGATACAGTCATGTTCGTGTTGTTCCAGGAGAACAATGCCCCGCCAAATCCAGATGGATTTGTATTGTTGATAAAGGTGCAATTGGTAATATTAATATTGTCTGATCGGAGTGGGTATAAAGCGCCACGACTAGTCGTGTTATCCTCAAATACACAATCTGTCACAAAAATTGTGGAAGAGTTTCTAATCATTAATCCAGCAGATTGAGATGTTGCTGTATTATTTCTGAAAATACATCCATTGGCCTCTGAACCTTGTGTACCTATGCCCACAAAGGAAGCTCCTGCACCTGCACGTCCAAAATTATATTCAAAAAT
>CAXQNQ010000051.1:0-6215 GCA_964225135.1 Mesoflavibacter profundi | reverse complement strand
AAAAACAGATGTAGCTAAGTTCTCTATTGCAACTGCAGACTCTGCATTTTCACCGTGATTATAAATAGCATTAGCCATATTGATATCTTTGAAAAGATTTGGAACCTCTGCTAGAATGTTGATGGTTGCACTATTGCCTTCAATAGTAAATGCTGCATCAAGAAATAGAGTTTTGTAATTGGAATCACCAGTTGTATGAATTTGGAAAGAATTACCCAAATTTAACCCATTATCGCCTTCCGCTATTAAAAACCTATAGCCTAAAGCCCAACCCCAGTGCATGGAAGGATTTTGAAAGGATAAAGGATGATCTTCCGGATAAGCAGAAATATCGGAGTGGTTCACTTGATAAGGAAGTCCTATATGGAATTTGATCTGTTCCAATGATTGTATGTTATCAAAAACGCCCAGTTCAATAAAATTCTCAAATCCTGCATCCGCCAATACAAATAAGTCATTAATATTGGTCTGAATACCACCATCATGAATCAAACTAATACCTGAAAGGTAATATCTGATAATGGAAGCATCTATAGGGTCACTCAAGTTATTCGTGATTGGATTCTCATAAGAGAATACTTCACCAGCCGCTTGGTGCTTGATATTAAGATTGATTTGCGTTTGAGAAAAAGAAAAAGTAGTACAAATCAATAGTAAAGAAAGCGTAATTAACTTTTTCATGTTATAGTTGTATGTTATGCACTCAAATTAAGAATAAATAATTTAATTTAAGAAGGGTGACAAGGAATAGAGGAATTTTGAATGATCTTAAACAAAAAAAGGAAGCTGAAACGCAGCTTCCGAGTACATTATTTCTAAATAGTTTTATCACCAAACTAAGCGGATAACTCCTAAATTTTGGATGATATTATATTTTTGAATATTAAAATGGGCTTTTGTAGGCTTCATTATTTAAAAATACATCATCCGTCAAGGTATGCATGAAAGCCACTAAATCATCTTTATCTTGTTGACTTAGTCCCAGACCTCCATTCTGTCTAATATTATTTAATATAGGGTCTAGAGTTGGCGAACCAAATACACCTGAATTATAATGTTCAACTACCTCTTCTAAGGTTTCTAATCTTCCATCATGCATATATGGTTGCGTTACTGCAATATTTCTTAATGAGGTTACTTTAAATCTCGCTCTATCCGCTGGATTTCCAGTTACATCAAACCTACCCAAATCCGTGAAATTCATGCCCATGTCTAGGCCATTATTCATAAAAGCATTATTGGTAAAATTAGGTCCTCCATGGCATCTAGCACAATCAGCTCCTGAATTTGCAGGGTCATTCGGGTTAAATGGCGCAAAGAATAATGCCCTACCACGCTCTTCACTATCTGTAAGGGTAATTTCTCCTCTTTGGAACTGATCAAATTTTGAGCCATTTGAAATGATGCTATGCATAAATTGTTCCAGAGCTAATCCTACTTTTGCAGAAGTGATTTCCTCTGAACCAAATGCGCGCATGAATTGGTCTTTATAGTCTTGTTCCGCCTCTAGTTTACTGACCACATTTTCTAATGTTTCATCCATTTCAAGGGGATCCTGAATGGGCATAAGGGATTGTTCCCTCAAAGTAGTAGCTCTGCCATCCCAAAAGAATCCATTAGGGTGATAAACTAAATTAAAAATAGACATGGCTTGACGACCTCCTTCTAAACCATCCACACCTATAGAAAATTGATTGACATCCGAAAAACCGTCTGTTTGAACATGGCAGCTAGCACAGCTTTGCGCTTCTCCCTTGGACATGATCGGATCATAGAATAACATTTTACCCAGTAATACCCCTTGTTCGGTTAGGGCATTATCATTCGGAATAAGTGCCGGTGGTAATCCTTCCGTATTTAAGAAATAAGGTGTTGGATCATATTCAACCACATCTTCAGTTATATCCTCTATAGGATTGATAGGATCATCTTGACAAGAAGCAAAGAAAATTAAAGGAAGTACAAGAAGATATACTGAATGCTTTATTTTAAACATAGATTTAATATAATAGTGGTCAATAGGATATCATTTAATAGACTGATATTGGACTCGAAGGTTTAAAACAGCATAGAAATAAATAGAGAAATTCAATAATTAGTGCTGCTATACATCTAATTGTACAAAATTTTTGGTAATATTATAGTATTACTAACTATAATATTAAGAATATGGATTTACGAAAAATTTTAGTAGCTACTGTGGTTGGAGTTGTTGCTTCAATGGCAGTTGGTATAGCATTCTATATGCTATATTATCAGGCACAATTCACAGATCTTCAAGCTCAATTTCCGGATGTTATGAATGCTGAGCCGTTGTTCACCATCGGGATATTAACCGCTGTCGCACAAGCTTTTCTGACAGCAATGTACTTTGATAAAGCTGGAGTAAAATCAGTACAGGCTGGAGCCGTTACTGGAGGTTGGATTAGTGCAGTTATTTGGATTGTTGCTAATGGAAATATGTTGGCAATGACTAAATTAACTACTATGGATTATTTCATAAAAGATATTGGTATTTCTGCAGTCATTGGAGGGGTAGCCGGTATAGCTATGGCTATGGTTATGAATAAAATGTCCAAGTAGGAGCAAGAACAGAATCTAGCTAAGGACTATTATGAAATATCAAACAACTGATTGGTTTGTTTTGATGATAAATTTGTAATTGCAGCTAAAGATTCTTGCTTGATAATAAAAAATGGGACTTCATTGAAGTCCCATTTTTTTGGTTAAATCTGCTCAAATAGATTTACAATCTAAAAATGCTTATGTTTATTATGGCCTTATTTGATAGAGAGGCGAAATCGATAAAATCTTACACCTGTTTGATATGCGCATTGTAATCATAAGTGTTATACTTTGTTTTTTAAATGCTTGTCAGCCTCAAGCCGAACAGATTGTTCGGCAATCCATAGCAGCACATGGGTTGGATCAAATACAGACGCTTGATTCCTTGTCCTACCAAAAGACCACCCAAGTATATGATAGTATGGGACTGGTCACCAAAACGATTCATCAAGACCATACCATTTACTGGAATCCTTTTATCTACGAGATAAGAACACCTGGAGATTCAACGCTACAGGTTTACAGACAAATAGAGGATAAGGTTGAAGTAGAGCAGTATGGAGCTATCATTCAGGATACTTTGCTGCAGCAAAAGGCCGAAACAGCCTTGTCTACTGCCTATTTCGTATTTTGGCAACCGTTCAAGTTAGATGATCCCAAAGCCGTTTTCACTTATGCTGGAACGGAAACTTTATTTAATGGGGAAATAGTCCAAGTAGTTGAGGTCGCTTATCCGAATGATCCCTCCACAGATGAGTGGGCTTTCTTGTTTGATGTAGACAGCTATTTGAATTTGGGCTATCGAGTTCGACACAACGATAAACTGAGTCTAATCATCAATGAATCCTTTACCGAACGAGCAGGCATTCCTATTGTAGTAGAAAAACGAAGTTCTTACCTAGTCTTAGAGGACTTGGATAGTATTCGTATTCAAGCTGATTATCTGTACGATTTGGATTAAACGCTTACTTCCCAATACAGAAAGTAATAAGTGTTTTTTATTAAAGCTTTACGAATTCAAGGTACAATAAAGGTACAAATCCAATAAACACACCAAAACACCACTATTACTAGTATTCTATTTTTATTTCAATAAATTTTGTTTTGAAAAACTACTTTCCAATACAGAAACGCCCAAAGATATTCCCGAGTAGATCATCCGTTGAAATCTCACCCGTAATTTCGCCTAAAAAGGCCAAAGCTCTGCGAATATCCATAGCAATAAAGTCGGAGGTAACCTGCATATCCATTCCTTTCAATACATCACTCAAACTTTCATGCGATTTCTGCAAAGCTTCTAGGTGACGGGTATTCGTAATTATAGTGTTATCCCCGGAAACCTTAGCATCCGTGACTGCTGTAAAAAGCTCTTGTTTGAGTCCCGCGATATTGGTTTGTTGCTTGGCAGAGAGGATAATAAAGTTGTTTTCTTGTAAATTTTGATGGGCGTAATCGTTAAAATCAATAGCTCCTTTCAAGTCTGCTTTATTGGCAACAACGATAGTATGTAGATTCTCTTGACAAAGGGATTCCAAATCTTTTTTCACCTCATCCGGCGGTGTTTGATCAGCATCAAATACATAAACTAAAAGCGAAGATTGCCCAATTTTTTCCATGGTCTTTTCTACGCCAATAGCTTCAATAGTATCCTGTGCTTCGCGTATTCCAGCTGTATCTACTAATCGAAATAATACCCCATTAATGTTTAGACTCTCCTC
Source organism: Mesoflavibacter profundi (assembly GCA_964225135.1). Classification (GTDB taxonomy): domain Bacteria; phylum Bacteroidota; class Bacteroidia; order Chitinophagales; family Saprospiraceae; genus AM-2324. Next base: position 1,932 of record CAXQNQ010000051.1, on the reverse strand, counting down.
AATGGTATCTCGAGTAGTACCAGCTATATCTGAAACAATAGCACGTTCCTCGTTCAAAAGAGCATTAAGTAAGGTGGATTTACCAGCATTCGGTCGACCAGCAATAACGGTCTGTACGCCATGCTTTAGGACATTACCTAAAGTAAAGGATTCTATTAAACGTTGTAATAAACCTCTAATCTGCTCCACTAAAGCTCTGAGTTTATCTCTGTTTGCAAATTCGACATCCTCCTCTCCGAAATCCAATTCTAATTCAATTAAGGAAGCAAAATCGATTAACTCTTGCCTCAGTTTGGCAATCTCTTGAGAGAATCCACCCCGCATTTGTTTCAGCGCAAGTTCATGAGATTTTTCAGAGTCTGAAGCGATTAAATCTGCTACAGCCTCTGCCTGACTTAAGTCCAATTGCCCATTTAGGAATGCACGCATGGTGAATTCTCCTCGTTGAGCAGTCCTGGCCCCATTTCTAAGGAATAATTGGATAATAGACTGCAGGATATAGTTGGATCCATGGCAGGATATTTCTACAACATTTTCTTTGGTGTAAGACTTAGGCGCAACAAATAAGGACACTAAAACTTCGTCTAAAATGACGTTCTCTTCATCCCTTATGGTTCCCAAATGAATAGTATGACTATCCTGTTCTTCTAAGTTCTTGCCAAAAAAGAATGTATTGCAAATGCGTATAGCTTCCCGACCAGATAGACGAATCACCCCAATGGCGCCAATGCCTGGGGGAGTAGCTAGTGCTACTATCGTATCATTCATATCCTTAGCGGAGTAGGCCATGCAAGTTTTAGTTTGACTTCCAGAAATATGGTGTAAACAATATCAATATCGTAAATAACTCCAAACGCCCCAACAGCATAAGGAAGGAAAGTGTGATTTTTACATTGTTGGGGAGCCAAGCAAAATTGTCAGTAGGTCCTACTTTTCCAAGACCTGGCCCTACGTTACCCAGTGCAGTAGCAACAGAAGAGGTAGCCGTTTCAAAATCCAATCCCATGATACTCACAACGAATGTACCCAAGATGAAAAGGGCTAAATAGAGTAGCAAGAATACTTGTATATGCGATAGGATTTTGTTATTGACTACTTGTCCATTCATTTTGATTGGAAGGACTGCTCTTGGATGAATGAGTCGTCTGAACTCTAGCAGGGTGTTTTTTAGAAAGACCCAGTGCCGGACAAGCTTGATACCACCAGAAGTGGACCCTGCAGATGCTCCCACAAAGAGTAATCCAAAGAATATCATGGTAGTTCCAGGTCCCCAAGCAGTATAATCTGCTGATACGTATCCAGTAGTAGTAACTAATGAAATAACCTGAAAGAATCCAGTTCTGATTGACTCCTCCAAACTCAAGGAAGTATGGTACAGTATAGAACCTGAAATGGCCAAACCTAAGATGAGAATAAAGGTAACATAGACCTTAAATTCATCAGAGGCCCAAACTCGTTTTAATTTTCCCTGTAAACTCCAATAAATAACGGTATAATTCACTCCTGCTAAGAACATGAAAAATATAATCGGATATTGAATTTGCGGAATATTATAAGCGGCTAAACTGGCATTATGTGTAGAAAATCCACCAGTAGCCATAGTAGTCAAAGCATGATTAATGGCATCGTAAAAGGTCATACCCGCTCCCCAGAGGATAAACATTAAAATACCAGTTAGGCTAACATATATCAACCAAAGACTTTTAGCGGTTTGTTGTATTCTAGGGTGAATTTTATCCGATGTTGGTCCAGGCGCTTCAGCCACAAACAATTCAATGCCCCCAATACCTAGTAAGGGGAATAGCGCAACCGTCAAAACAATAATACCCATACCCCCAATCCATTGGGTTAAGCTACGCCAAAAGAGTATACCCTTTGGCATGGCTTCAATATCTTCAATAATAGAGGCACCAGTAGTAGTCATTCCAGATA
>CAXQNQ010000050.1:0-11848 GCA_964225135.1 Mesoflavibacter profundi | reverse complement strand
ACTGTATGAGGTAATGCTTCTCCACCAATTTGCACCAATATATCCTGAACATTATCCTCTGGGGAAAAGTCGATAGAGCTCACCTGCCAAGTAGCTGCCAATCCTATGAATGCAAGGAGTGATATAGAGAACATATATTTCATGATCATCTAACTTTAAAAACTCTTGAAATAGTGAATCCAAGTCTAAATCCACCATCTAGCCAAGAAGAAGTGGTTGAGGCTAAGAAATCTGTCTGAGGTATCCCTCTAGCATTAGTTAAGTTTATTTGGAAAATATGTCCTCCTGTATTGAATTCCATGCCTACCCCTAAAGGGATGTAAAAATCGGGCAAGTTGGCGCTTGATTCCTGAAATAAACTTTGTGGTCCATTTAATGGCATATTGATATCACCAATAAGTGCAAAGGTTTTATTTAATTGGATACGAGTAGCCATTCCTACAGAAATAGTGGTATTCATATCTTCAATGAGCACTATATTTCTATGTAGTGCGGATATATTCGCTTGAAGACTTAATGCTGGACTAATTCGTTTTCCTATCACCCATTGACCACAGTAGGACATCCTATTGAGAAAATTCGGGAAATGGGATAATGAACTAGGCGAATCACTCTTCTGCATCGTGGAAACTGTTGCTAAGCCTACTAAGGTTAATGAAAACGGTCTGCCGTTTTTTTCATGCGCTAAATTCCACTTTGCTAATCCATTGACTAGCATTCTTAAACCAGCAGAACCTTTTGATCTAGATAATCCCACTAAAAATTTATCGGATAGACCATACTCGCCGCCAATGTATACGTCCGTAGCTTGTTCTAAACCGTAAAAGGTATTCCAAGCTCCACCAACATCTCCAAAACGGTGTCCAATTCTAATATCCAAAGTACCTTTCTGTAAAACTTCAACAGAATGACTATTGATTACTCTAGAATCGTTGAATAATTTAGTTGGGCTTTGTGCTTTGAGTGATAAGGTGCAAAGTAGCAGTATCGCTAATCTATATGTATTCTTGATTATTTGTTTCATTGTTAATTCGTGCTGTTCAGTGTTAATTAGTTTTCAGGATAGCCAAATTGAATCCAACATTGCAGGGCAAGCATCTCTTCCGCGGTGAGTGGTGGGTGAGATGGAGGTGGCATATCCACTGCATTAATCGAGCGTGATACTATTTGATCTGGTAAATAGGCTTCTAGACCGGCATAGGTGTCAAAATTACCTGGCGCACTATTGTCTATATGACAACCAGCAGTAGCACATTTGTTGTCAATAATGATTTGAATGTCTGCTGTATACACAAAGCTTTCTAACGCTTCATCTTCGCATGGGTTTCCTTCTACTTGATCATCTAAACAAGCAGTTAAAGCAACAAGTGCAAAAAGTGCAAAACCTATAATAGGGAACAGTAAGCTTTTCGTCATAATAGGTGGTTTATGTTCCAGGTATTACTCGAACTTCTCAAAATTAAGAGAAAAATAAACATAAATGTCCGAGCAATGTTATTTTTGTAAAAAAATAGAAAGAATATGTATCCAAAAGAATTAGTAGCTCCAATGGCAAAAGATTTAAATGACGCTGGATTTCAGTCATTGATTTCAGCAGAGGATGTTGACCAAGTGTTGGGCGCTAAAGCTGGAACGGTATTAGTTGTAGTTAATTCAGTTTGTGGGTGTGCTGCAGCCAATGCAAGGCCTGGTGCAAAAATGTCATTAAATCATTCGGCAAAGCCAGATCAGACTGTTACAGTTTTTGCTGGGGTAGATCGCGAAGCAGTAGATAAGGCTCGATCTTACATGCTACCTTATCCTCCATCATCTCCTTCGATTGCTTTATTTAAAGAGGGCAAATTGGTTCACTTTTTAGAGAGACACCACATTGAAGGTCGATCAGCAGATATCATTGCAGATAATTTGAAAATGGCTTATGACCGTTTTTGTTAAAAATAAGGAGAGCATGTTGCTCTCCTATTTTTTTAGCCATAACTAGCTATTAGAATCCCGGGGGGAGGGAATTATGCCTGAGGCAAATTCAATGTTTTGCGCGTTTTTTCAAGATGTAAAGTTGGAAGTTCTTATGGATAGTCGAATGAAATTATGCAGTGTAAAGTATGAAGTGTTTAATAAATATAAATTCTTAGTATATTAAAGTCAAGTATATTACGGAGCAAGCCTCAATTTTGTCCACTTATTATCCTTTTCCTGATAGACAATTCTATCGTGTAATCTGCTCGGTTGCCCTTGCCAAAACTCATATGTTGTAGGTTTAACTATATATCCACCCCAATGCTTGGGTTTAGTTATTTTTTGGGCAGATTGATGAACTAATTTTGCCTTTTCAAGGGAATCACTTAGGACTTTTCTCGAAGATATTACCTGTGATTGAGGAGATGCTATTGCACCTAGCTGGCTTTCTACTGGTCTTTTATTGAAGTAAGCTGCAGAAGCTTCTTCGCTTAATTTTTCTACCGATCCACTTATGCGAACTTGTCTTTGAAGTTTATCCCAAAAGAAAACCAAGGACGCCCTAGGGTTGTGTTTGAGGTCATTTCCTTTGTTAGAGCTGTAATTGGTGAAGAATCTAAAACCCTCTTCTGAGAATCCTTTTAGGAGTACTATTCTTCCTTGAGGATAGCCCTGTGGACTTACGGTACACAAGGTCATAGCATTGGGCTCTAGTATGCCGCTTTCCAAAGCATCATGAAACCAGGATTCAAACTGATCAAGTGGATTATTAGCCGTGTTATCAATGGAAAGGATGTCTGACTGATAGTGTTGGCGGAGTTGTTCAACTTTGGATGCGTCTCTATTTGGCATGTTTTTTTGCTTTAAAGGTAAAATAAAAAAGCCCCTGATACACAGGGGCACACAAAAAAACAAAAACTATGAACAAACACTCAATACTTGTCTAAAATTGTCGAACCGCTTGATATCAAATCACAGCATAACATTTATCACGTACAGCGGTTTGGAAATATATAAGGGGAGAACGAAATTACTTTCATATACAAATAGCAAAATTTATTAATAAATAGCACTTTGTATTATAAGTAATTGTGACATTGCTTTTATAAAATAAAAATACAATAAAAAAGCCAGCTTGTCAATACATACTGGCTTTTTTTATTCAATTTTAGTATTATTTGTGACTAAATAACTTAGAATTTTTTATTCTAAATGCAATCCAATACATGGTTGGAACTACTATTAATGTCAGGAAAGTTGCAAAAACTAATCCATAGATCACGGTCCAAGCCATGGTGCCCCAGAACTTTGCATTATCACCTCCCCAAGAAATATTTGGATCGGTATTCTGGATTAGATTAAAGAAGTCAAAATTGAAACCAACTGCTAATGGTATTAGTCCTAGAACCGTTGTTATAGCTGTAAGTAGTACTGGTCTTAACCTGGTCTCTCCACCTTTGATGATAGACTTTTTTACTTCCTCTTCATCTAATTTTTCGCCTTCTTCCAAGCCTAATTCATCTCTTTTGTTCTTGACGAGTAAGTTGGTGTAATCAATAAGTACTATGGCATTGTTCACTACGATACCTGCCAAGGAGATAATACCGACCCCAGTCATGATTACAACAATATTCATATTCGTCAAAACATACCCAAAAAACACGCCAATAGTCGAGAACAGTACAGAAATAATAATGATGAATGGCGACGAAACGGAATTGAACTGTGCAACAATGATTAGGAAAATACTAAATATGGCAATTAGCAATGCTGTAGTTAAGAATTCAACAGCTTCTGCTTGTTCTTCCTGTTCGCCCGTAAAAGTAATGGTATACCCATCCGGTAAATTGAAAGCTTGTGCTTTAGTCTGAATGGTATTTACGATCTCATTGGCGTTATATCCATCAAGAACATTTGAATTAATAGTAATCACCCGTTCTTGATCCTTTCTGTTAATAGAGGTATAGGACGTCGAATATTGAATATCTGCAACTGCTGCAATAGGCACCTGCGAAATACGGCCATTAGCAGGATTTCGGAAAGTGATGGCTTGATTCAATATTTCTGAAATATTATTTCTACTGACATCTTTTGCACGGAGTTGAATAGGATAATCTTCATCATTCGTTTTGAACTTGGAAACTTCCTTACCAAAAACGGAGGTACGGATTGCATCGGAGATTGAATAGGTTGATAATCCAAATCTTCTTGCAGCTTCTCGATCTACATTTATGATTAATTCAGGTTTAGAGAATTGAACATCTTTCTTCAGCTCTTCGATACCTGGAATATTCTGCTCATTAATGAATTTGATTAAGTCAGCAGAGATTTGCGTGAGTTCATCCACCTCTTCTCCTTGTATCTCAATATTAATTGGTTTCCCAGTAGGAGGTCCATCTTGATTCTTATCCACTACAATTTGCACACCTGGATATCCTTTTAAAGCTGCTCTAATTTCCTCCATGATATCAAAAGTAGATATGTCCCCTCTTTCTTCAGATGGTACAAAGGAGATAGATAAGCGGGCTTTATTGGGTGATGCACCAAATGAGGGCCCTGCATTGGGGTCTCCTGTGTTTTCTCCAATTTGTGCCAAAACGGCCTCGATAATCTCCGAATTTCGATCAACAATATCAGATATCTTTTCTTCCACCTCTACCATAAAGGCATCTGTTGCTTCTATATCTGTACCTACAGGGAATTCAATAAATGCATTTACATATTGTGGATCTGCACTTGGGAAAAGTTCCACTTTTGGTGCTTTCCTTCCTAATAGGACTAAGGATATTATAAGCAGGAAAAATGAGCTAGCAAATATAATAGTCGGTGTTTTTCCTCTCAGTGCAAAGGAGATAAACCTATTATAGATGGACTCCAATTTTGGAAGTGCATTAGCTTGGAATTTGAAAGAAGCATTTCTTAAAAAGAATGTATTTAGTAAGCTAACGATAACTACAATACCCATAATGTTTCTCATCCAAATGGATCCCAAGAAATGGGCAATAATACCCACAATGAGTAAGCCTAATGAGAAGTATAATACATTCTTTCTTTTTCTTTGGCGTTCTTCTTTTGTATCTGCTAATTGATCAATTTTCATAAACCTTGAGGTCAAAACTGGATTGATGACAAGGGCCACAAAAAGTGATGAAGCAAGCACAATAATAAGTGTAATCGGTAAGTATTTCATGAAACTACCCATTAATCCAGGCCAAAAAGCTAGTGGAACAAATGCAGCTAAAGTTGTTGCTGTTGATGCAATAATAGGCAAGGCCACTTCACCCGTTCCGTATTTTGCTGCTTCAATGGGTTTATACCCCTCCTGCATGTATCGATAGATATTTTCCACCACAACTATGGCATTATCTACAAGCATTCCAAGCGCTAGAATAAGGGAAAATAGTACTACGGTATTTAAGGTATAACCTAATAGGTTCATGATAAAAATTCCCATTAACATCGAAAGTGGAATAGCTACTCCGACGAACATCGAATTACGTATACCTAGGAAAAATAGCAGAACTAATACCACTAATATGACACCCGATATGATACTGTTCTCTAGGTTGGATACCATCATTCTAGTCTGTACAGACTGGTCATTAAATGTCGTCACATTTAAATCTGCAGGTAGAACATTAGCCTTGGCATCTTCTAGAATTTGAGCAATCTTATCTGATGCATCCAACTGGTTTTCTCCTTTTTCTTTAATTACATCAAGGGAGATTACCGGAAGTTTATTCGCTCTAGATATTGATGTTTTTTCGGCAAAGGCAAATTCAACATCTGCAATGTCTTCCAAGAAGATACTCTTTTGGAATTCACTTTTGACAATCAATCTTTTTAATTGCTCTACAGATTCAAATTCACCAATGATACGGATGGATCTCCTAAAGTCATTACTAGTGTATTCGCCAGCTGACATGGTTAGGTTTTCTGAACGGATGGCGTTTTCAATATCTGCAAAGCCAACTTCCATGGCTTTCATTTTATCTAGATCCGCACTTATTTTTACCTCTCTATCCAAGGCTCCCTTTAAATCAACTTGAGAAACTTCTTTCAGTTCTTCTATTTCATCTTGGATATATTCCGCATACGATTTAAGCTCATCATTGCTGTACGAACCAGCAATATTGATGGTTACAATGGGAATATCAGATAAATTGACTTCTAGAACTTCCGGTTCTTTTGTCAAGTCTGTAGGTAGTTCTGGTTTAGCTCTATCTACAGCATCCTTTAGTTTCCTAGCTGCATCCTTTAGATCAATATCTGTATCGAATTCAGCAATAATCAAGGAATAATCCTGAAGTGATTGAGAGGTAACTGACTTAAGTTCGCTGATTGTTGCGATTTCTTTTTCTAAGGGTTTGGTTACCAGATTTTCGATATCCTCTGCTGAGTTACCGAAATAAACGGTGTTTACATAAATTTCTGGCCAGGGAATCTCTGGAAAAGATTCTTTGGGCATACTGTTGTATGATTGTACACCGAACAATAGTACCATGAAGGTGAGCAACATGACACTCGTTCTATTGTCGACAGCAAGAGAGGTTAGTCCAAACTGCCTTAGTTTATGTTTGATTTTATCTTTCATGTGTTCCACCTTATTCTTTGATTTCTATTGCTTCGTTATTTACAACCATACGTGCACCTTCAAGGATAACTTGCTCTTGTCCTGTAAGCCCTTCCGTTACGATGATTTTTCCATCTTGTACCTCTCCAGTAGAGATATACGTTTTGGTAGCTTTATAATCATTAGTACTTCCACTAATAGTGTATACATAACTTTTGCCCCCTATTTCCTGCTGTACAAGTTCTACAGGAATACTAACTGCATCTTTCTTGGTGTAGTCATTCAATTTTACATTTGCCAATAAATTGGGCTTTAAAAGTTTGTCTTTATTTGCTAAAACGGCTTCTATTTTGAATGTTCTATTGGCCGTGTTAATAGCATCTCCAATCAAGCTGATTTTGGCAGTGCGCGTTTCGCCTAATGCAGGAAGTTGGACTTCTATCTGGTCTCCTTTGTTGATGGCTTTCAGGTAGCTTTCAGGAACTTCAGCAACTACCTTAACTTTATTTACATTCAATAAGGTAACTAATGGCATACCAGGGGCAGCAAGTTCTCCTTCTTTGATATTGAGACTTAATACTGATCCGGAGATTGGTGCGTAGATAGTGGATTTTCTTCTATTATAATCCAAGGTTTCTAGCGATTTCTCTAGTCTTTCCTTGTTGTTTTTAGCTTGTAGGAATTGGATTTCAGAACCTATGTTTTGATCCCATAATCTCTTTTGTCTGTCATAAACTTCCTCTGCCAATTCAAGCGCAGTAAGTAATTCAGCTCTTTGTTTCTCTAATCCTTCTAAATCTAGTTTTGCTAGCACTTGCCCTTTCTTGATAGATTGTCCTTCCTTTACTCTTAGGCTAATTACTCTTCCACCAATATCTGAGCTGGCATTTACCATATCATCTGACAAGATGGAACCTTGAACACTTATATAATGCTTGAAATCACCTAATTCAGGTTGCACCATAGTCACAGGTCTTTTATTGACTACTTTTGGTGACATGGCATCTACGGAGTCTTGGACCTCTTGAATATATGTTTCTAGGTTATTGACTTCCGTTTTTAATTGCTCTAGAAGGGCAATTCTACCTTTTAAATCCTCTGGGATTGTTTGTTCTGGAGCGCAGGCTACTACACTTAGGATAGCGATTGCAGTTAATATGTGGTATTTCATTTTATGTTGATTCTTTATGTTTATAATTATTGACCTAATGCTTTTGCCAAGTCAGCTTCTGCTCGTAGCAATTCGAATACTGCTTGGTAATAATATTGTTGACTTTGGTACAGGCCTTGCTCCGCAGTCGATACTTCAATACTAGAACCGACCCCTTCTTTATATTTGATTTGGGTCGTTTCATAAATTTGTTGTGCTAAGTCTAGATTTTCCTTTCTGACCTCAAGCCTTCCTTGGGCATTAATGAAATTCGTTTTAGCATTACTCAATTCGAGCGTAAAACCTTCTAGCGCTTGTTCTTTACGAACTTTTACTTCTTCTAGGTCGATTTTGGCTCTTTCGATTTGTGCTTTTCTGCCCATCCCAGCAAAAATTGGAATATTGAGTCTAGCTCCAAAAACAGAGGTTGGTAACCAAGTACCATTTGAAAAATCATCCCCTAAATAGGTGTTTTGGTATGAAACGTAAGCAGACAAAGAAGGTAAATATCCAGCTTTATAGCGTTGGATATTTAATTCATTAAGTGTAATAGAAGTGTTTAGATAATCTACTTCAGGTCGGTTGTCAACCGAAAGGGTTGATGCTAATAGTTGTTGACCTTTTGAAGTCTCTAATACCTGTTCAATAGATCCTTCAATATCCATTTGGCTACCAACAGGAAAGCCCATTTGCATCTTCAATGCATTAAGTGCTACCACTCTTTGTCTAATTAAATTTTCTCTTTCCGACTCTAGATTAGAGAGAGACAATTTCAATCGATCGACATCTAATTTTTCAACGAATCCCTCTTTAAACGTAGCCTCAGTCTGCTCTAATAATTGGCTTAGATTAGAAATATTAAGATCCAGATTCTTTAGATTCTCATCTATAATTAATAGCGGAAGGTAGGCATCGATTACATTCTTTCTAACATTGGCGAAGCTGATATTCAAATCCTTTTGGACAAGACTATTGTATGATCTTGCTGCTCTTAAACCCACTATATAACTTCCATCAAATATCAGGCTAGACAGTGTTACGCTGGGTGTTAGATTATGTGATTGGGCAAAAGTAAACTCCTGCGTACCTACATCTATTGGGAAAGGCTGCACTAGACCTTCTTGGAATAGTATGCCATATACTGCCGGTGATAGAAAATCAGGTGCAATTTGCCTAGGCTTCTCAATAAAATATTGATATTCTAGACCACCATTAATTTGAGGTAATCCAATAGCAGCAGTTTCTTTGACCTGTTGTTCGGCATCACGGATTTGAAGTTTTTTGAGTTGGATGTCTGGATGATTATCCTGTGCATAGTTGATTGCTTGGTCCAAAGTGAAGATTTTTCCTTCCTGATTTTGCCCAAACAAGGTCATTCCGTGAAGGAATAATGCTAACCATACTAGGTGCCAACGATACTTTTGATTCATTATGTTTATCGTTAAAAATTAAAATAGTTGTGTATCAATGTTCTACCTTTCTCTGAGGCTATGCCGTGGAGGTGATAGAGAATAAATTCCTTGAAAATATCTTCTTGCGAATATCCCAAGACTTGGTAACCAGATTCTTTAACTACTGCGTCAATTTTAGATGCATATAGGATTGAAACTAGGTCTGTATTAAGTTCTGCTCTGTAGATCTGTTCTTCTTGACCTCTTTTTAGATTTTCTTTGATGACTTCTAATAAGAATCCCTTGTGGTGTTTTTCAACATGGCTCCAACATTCTGGGTAGTATTTTTGTAATTCATAAGTAAGATTTGGGGGAAGCATGCGAATGTGCTTAATGGCCATAGTGGTCATCTGGTGCATTTCTTCTACAGCATTCTCCGTGTTGGTAGATATGAGCTGAATCTCTTCTTGCTGTTCTTTAATGAACGCTTTGATAATTTGCTCTATCAAAAAAGATTTGTTTGGGATGGTTTGATAAAGTGTTTTCTTGGAAATGCCAAGGTCTGCACTTAATTTGTCCATGGTAATATTTCTAATACCATAGCGTAAGAATAATTCCCTAGATCTTTCTAATAATTTATTCATAATTACATTTGAAAACTGACTTTACAAAAGTACAATATTGTACACTGGAAACTCTACAAGGTTTTAAAGTTTCTTTGTTTTTTTCGATTAAATGATAGGAAATAGCGATAAATTTATCTTTAATCTTTTTAGAATGTAAAGTGTTGATATATATAGCATTTAGGCATTATTTCGAATGACTTTTGTTTTGTTTTGTAGATTGTAGTAAGTGCGAATTTTTATTTCGAATAAATCAATGGAAACGAATAAAGTTTCCTTTGTTTAAATAGTAATATGTTATGAAAAAGCTTTTGTTTCTTGGCTTGTTTTTTTCAATAGTTTATGCTTGTGGAAGTGGAACTGAATCGACAAGAGAAAAACGAGCGGAAACACCCTTAGGTTTGAAGATTTATAAGAGATATTGTGTGAGTTGCCATGGTATGTATGGTAATATGGGAACAAGCGGTGCTTATGATCTAACGAAATCTACTTTGAACATGGATGAAAAAATAAGTGTTATTACCAACGGAAGGAAGTTGATGACGGCTTTTAAATCCATACTTAGTGAGGAGGAGATTAAAGCGGTTGCTAATTACACCGAGGAACTGAAGGTCAATACAAGTGGCAAGTAAAATTACATATCATGGAATAGGTCTAATGTCTGGTTCATCCTTGGATGGTCTAGATATTGCATTATGTAAAGTTGATCTGGATATTAGGAACAAGTTGGTAAAAATGGATTTGCTGCAAGCTGAATGTGTTGACTTTCCAACAGAATTAAAAGATCAATTAGCACAAGGTCCACAATTAGGATTGAGACAGTTCCTTGAGTTAGATGCTACGTTAGGTCAGTTCATGGCAGTGGCAGTACGCCAGTTTTTGGAGCGTGCTCCTGAAGTGGAAGTGGATTTTATTGCTTCACATGGCCACACCATATTACACGATCCAGCCAAAGGGTATTCTTGTCAGATTGGATCTGCGGCACAGCTTGCTGCACAAACAGGGTTGATTACCATCAGCGATTTTAGAAATATCGATATTGCCCTTGGAGGACAAGGAGCTCCAATGGCTCCACTTATTGACCAAGTATTATATGATGCCGATGTTTGTGTAAATATTGGAGGTATAGCAAATCTTAGTTACAGTAACGGAATGCAAAGGGTAGGATTCGATTTTGCGCCCGCCAATCAGTTATTGAATTATCTTTCCACTAAACTGGGTCTAGCATATGATGATCAGGGTAAAATAGCTCAATCTGGTCATGTTAATGAAAGTCTGCTACAAACCATGCTATCAGTACCAATGATTGCTGCTGCTTCTCCTAAAAGTTTTGATAACATGGAGCTACAAGCGGTTTTTTTACCCATATTAACTCAATCGAATATCAGTATTGCTGATCAGTTAGCTACCTGTGTGGACTTAATTGCAATTACTTTTAATCATTGTATGGAGGACCTCAAAAAAGTAGGTACTTTTAATGCGCCGCTAAAAGTATTATTTACTGGTGGTGGAGCTAAAAATGATTTTTTGATGCATCGAATCATGGAGCTCTGTTCTGTAGATATTACTCGAGTAAATATTAGTGCAGAAGAATCAGATATGAAAGAGGCTATGTTGATGGTATTGGCTGGTGCATATCGATTGAGTGGAATTCCTAATCTTTTATCTTCTGTTACAGGTTCTACTGAAGATAATATAGGTGGTGCAGTCTATCAAGCTAAAGCAGAGTAAGCATGAAAAAGGTATTTGTAACAGGAGGGACAGGGTTATTAGGAGCTAGATTAATTCAGGAGCTGATAGATACAGATTCCTATGAAATTCATGCGCTTAAACGAGCTCATTCAGATTTAAGTTTATTAGCAGGATTAGAGGATCAAATTCATTGGATTGAGGGAGATTTACTGGATCAATATGCTTTGGAAAAAGGTTTAGCTGATGCTTCAATCGTTTTCCATTGTGCAGCAATGGTTTCTTTTGACCCACGGGATCGAGTGTATATGCATGAGGTTAATGTAGCTGGTACAGCCTTATTAGTTGATTTGTGTATTGATAAGGAAGACTTAAAGTTAATCCACGTTAGTTCTATTGCAGCATTAGGACATGAAAAGGATTCCAATAAACTTATTTCAGAAGTAGTTCCATGGGAAGAGGACGA
>CAXQNQ010000049.1:0-33797 GCA_964225135.1 Mesoflavibacter profundi | reverse complement strand
GTAACGATACTATTACTTTACCTGTAACAGTTTATGAAGATTTAATTCCTGAATTATTTGATTCCCTATTCCAAACTGAATACTTACTTTGTTTTGGAGGGACTATTGAACTTAATCCAGATTCTATTCCATTGAGTATAGATCCTGTTTATGATCAGTTACAATTTACTTGGGAATATGGAGATACAACTTACACAGGGATTAATCCAACTATAACAGCTACTGCTGATGGAGAGGTATATCTAACTATCAGTAACTTTGGACCATTCTGTGAGGATCATATTTACCAAGATACTGTTACCATTAACCTTTTAGAAATTGATGATAGCATTCAAGATATCCAAATTTGTTATGGAGATAGCTTGGAGTTAGTTCCTACATTTAATAATAATACTATTGTTCAAGTAGATTGGCTGCCAGACGATTATAATATTATAATTAATGGAGAAAGCGCCATTGTATATCCAACTGCTGATACTTCTTACACGGCAACTATAACCTTTGACTGGGTATTTGATGATGATGATCCATCGAATGATGGTTACAACTATAACTGTCCGGTGGATTCCATTGAAATCACTTACAATATTGACGTATTTGATTTAGAAATAAATATAATAGCCTCTGATACAGCGAATTGCGCTGGAGCTGGAGTTTGGTTAATTGCTGATCCACTTGTAGATACCCTCTCGTATGATTGGTATGATCCAGAATTCCTAAGTTCAGATGACTCTATTTCAGTTAATCCAAGTTCATTAACCACATACACTTTAATTGGTACATCAGATGTTCTTGGCTGTATGGATACATCCCAAATTGATATCTATGTTCCGAATGATAGTTTCTATTTTGAAATAACAACTGACCCCACCATCTTTTGCTTCAATGAAATTGGTCCCGTTACAGTAAGTACTTCAACTAATATTCCTGGTCCAATTACATGGGAAGTTAACGGCGTCATTCAAGCAGATACCTTAGGAAGTATTGAGGTTACCCCAGCAGACAACTTGATTGTTGTTGCTACTATCACTGATGCGTTAGGTTGTGTATATACAGATTCTACAACATTTATTTCTTCTGAACCATTCGAGGTAAGTTTATCAGGGGAAGACATTAACTGCTTAACGGATAATCTTCCTATTCAATTAACAGCTACTATTACACCAACCTTAACTAACCCAACCATAGTTTGGTCTGAGAATGGTGTAGTGAATAACGATCTAGTAGGTACCATTATTCAAGTTGATCCTACATCTACAACTACTTATTCCGTTTTGGTTATTGATGAATTTGGATGTGAAGAAGATGCTAGCTTTATAGTGACTGTACCAGACGAATTAATATTAACCATAACTGGTGAATCGATATATTGTAATAATGAAACGAATCCTATACTATTAGAAGCCTCCCCTTCCGTTGGCATCACTTTTGAGTGGTCTGATAGTTCTGGAACAATTCCTGGTAATGGTAGCACCATCTCTGTGTCTCCAGATGCATCAGAAATATATTCCGTAATTGGTACAGATGAATTTGGTTGTATGGATAGCACTACATTCGAAGTAGTGGTACCTGATTCTTTTGCAATCTCCATAGTAGGCCCAACAGTAAATTGTTTAACTGATGAAGACCCTATTGAATTGGTAGCATTGGTTGATCCAGATAGTGTTCAAATCAATTGGGAGTGGCTCGAAAATGGAGATCCATATACGAGTGGCACAAATACCATTAGCGTCAATCCAACAGAAGGCACTGAGTACATTGTTATTGGTGAAAATTGGGCTGGATGTACCGATACTTCAGAAGTATTTACTGTAATAACGCCCGAACCATTTGAGGTTTTAATACTAGGAGAAGATACTATTTGTCCTCCTGTTTTGGATTCAATTGAATTGAGTTATTCAACGACGCCATCTATTTCTATTGATAGTATTGTATGGGAAGGGTCTGATGGAAGCATTTATATCAATCAAGAAACCATTTTTGTATTACCCGGAACTGGAATTACAACTTATACTTTGACTGTCTTTGATGTATTTGGTTGTTTTGCTAGTACAACACATACCATCACTTTACCTGAAGAAAATACATTCATAATTGACGCTCCACAGATCAATTGTTTGTTCGATGGAGATTCCATTACTATATCAGCTACTAGCTCTGTCCAACCACTGGATATTAATTGGGTAGATGAAAACGGGAATACTTGGAATGGATCTGTTATTCAGGTAGATCCTACGGAAACAACCACTTATTATGTGACAGGGATTGATGACTATGGCTGTGTTTCTGAGGATAGTGTCACTATTTTGGTCCCAGACGTACCAAACTTCTCCGTTGAGGATCAAATCAATTGTTTGACTGATATAGATCCAGTTATTTTAACGATTGATAATCCAGATAATCTAAATATACAAATCACTTGGACACCTAATGAGGGCACAATAAATGGAAATGAAATAACAGTTGATCCCCAAACAACTACTACATATGATATTACTATCATTGATTTAGATACAGGTTGTCCCTATTTCTTATCAGCCGAGGTCTTTGTGCCTGAGCTTATAACTGTAGAGATTAGTGGGGATAATTTGATATGTTTAGATGAAATCCAAGAGATTACATTGACTGCTGATGCACCATTGGCAGATACTATTATTTGGACTGAAGCAGGAAACTCAGATGTTTTATCAAATGATCCAACTTTAATCGTTACACCTACAGAGACAACAACATATGTTGTAGAAGTTATTGATGCATTTGGATGTATTGCTCTTGATAGTTTTGAGGTGGTAATTACAGATCCAATCGAAGTTAACACGGCCTTTAATGGAAGCGAGATTAATTGTTTAACAAATCAAGATTCAGTTACGCTGATTGGAAGCCACAATTTAATGCCTGCAAATAGCACCCAATGGGCCATTTTGGGGCAAGGTCCATTCATTACCAATACTGATACCATAAATGTCTATCCTATTGAATCTACTAGCTATGTTTATACCGTTTTTGATAGCAATGGATGTGATGCCTCAGACACCATCAATGTAATTGTTCCAGAAACGGAAATTGTTGTGACTGGAATTGGAGATGATCTCATCAAGTGTATTAATGAAGATGAAAGCGTATTATTAACAGCTTTTTCAAATGTTCCTAATACCATTTTTGATTGGTATATTTTAGGAGAAATAGATCCAATCGAAACGGATACTTCTCAAATTTCAGTAACTCCAGATTCTACTACCCAATATGTAGTCATAGGAACTGATGAATACGGATGTGAGAGTTCTGATACCATTACCGTTGTTGTTCCTGAAATCTTAATTGATTTTGACTTAGAAGGAGATCTAATTCACTGTTTCAACCAAGAAGATTCATCCATAATTTCTGTTATCAATGCCAATGTATCTCCCATAACATACACTTGGTATGAAAACGATGAAGAAATTCCAAATGAAACAGGTCCACAAATTGGTATTGATCCAACTATAACTAGTATTTATACTGCAATCGGTATAGACACATTTGGATGTAGAGATACTAACTATTTTGAAATCATGGTACCTGATACCATAGACTTCAGCTTACCATCATTCACTACTTGTGCTGATTCTGTTGAAGTCTGTATAGTTATCAATTCTGAATTTACTCTTATTGATAGTATAAATTGGTTGTTATTACCAGACTTGGCTCTTAATGATGCATTTAATGACACATGCACCGTTCTTCCACTTCCCAATATCACCAATGATTATGCTGTAACTATAATTGATACGTTTGGATGTGCCGTTACTGAAACAGCAAGTATTACAAATGGAAACTTAAATGTAACAGCAAACGACTACTTTATTTGTCCAGGTGAAGAGGTATTAGTTGAACTAATCAATAATGATCCAAATGACACCATTACGGTCATCCAGTGGAATGTTGATGATATTATCACAGTGATTCAAGAAGGAGATCTAGATATTCTAGTTTACCTAGACGCAGTTGATACTACTGCGACCATAACTCCGATCTTCGAAAATCAATTGGGATGTGTAGATAGCTTGGACATAATGATCACAACTTCTGACTTCAATCCAGAACCATTAGAAGATATTTTCATTTGTTACGATACATTAATTTGCTTGAATCCGAATTTTAATCCAAGCTATGATTACACTTGGACTATGAATGATACATTCTTTACCAATGACCCCAATCCATGTGTGAACTTGACAGAAAGTACAACATTTACTGTAATCATCACGGATAACACATCTAATGCATTAGGATGTACAACTTCAGATACCATGCAGGTTTTTGTAAATGAACAATTAGATTCTGATTTAATTTCAGATCCTAATGCAGGTATCCTATGTTATTATCCTGATTCAATTGCTCTTGAAGTAACCAATGCAGCTACCTTACAAACTGTAGATTGGTTTATAAATGGCGTTGAACTTCCAGCATATGAGGATGATTTCAATATTAGTGTCGGAAACCCAGGATATGGGACTTATACTTATACTGCATATATAAGCAACGACACTATTATTGGCTGTTTCGATTCTTTAAGTGTAAGCTTTGATATTTATCCAATTGATGCTGTATTAGATGATGCTTTATTCTGCTATGAACCAGAATCAAGTATTACATTAACTTTGGATAGTTTATATGACATAGACATCATCAATTGGCTTCATGACGGTTCTAATGGCGAATCCATAACCGTTTCTCCTACTAATGATACTACCTATGAAGTTGAAGTTTCTAATAGCTATGGTTGTATTGATACCCTATCTGCCTTTGTAGAGGTTTACAACTTTGTCGATGGCTTTACATTAACAGCAGATCCTGATACAATTAGACAATATTCAGATGTAGAGATAGACTTGACTTTATTCTTAACCAACCAGGATCAAGTTGGGGAAATCATTTGGTCAGAAGATCCTGATTTTGCTACTCTGTTTGAATTATATGGATACTCTAATATAGCTCAATACTTACAGGAAACTACGACATATTATGCAACTATTACAGGTCCTGATGGGGAATGTCCTTACACCGATTCTGTGGTGGTTACAGTTCTTCCAACGGTCTGTGATACCCCTTACATTTTCATTCCAAACTCATTTACTCCAAATGGAGATGGTGTAAATGATGAATTAAAAGTTTATGGAAATCAGATTGACTTCATGGAGTTCTATGTAGTCAATCGTTGGGGACAAACGGTGTTTGAATCAAATGACCCTGATATAGGGTGGAATGGTACTTTTTTAAATGAGGCACTTCCACCTGATGTGTATGGCTATACCTTGAAGGCTGTCTGTAAAGATCAAGAAATCTTCATTTCACACGGAAACATTAATTTACTCAAATAAAAAAGGGCTTCTTCGGAAGCCTTTTTTATGCGTTGAATTGTCATATTTCTAAATATTGACAGAATAAATGTGCAATTTCCAATTTTTTTTTTGACATTTGTTGTGTCGACTTGTTTACCTATACAGGGAATATGATGAACAATATTAAATTTCATTTCACAATTGCTGATCTGGAGAATCTTTCTGGTGTAAAGATTCCTACGATTCGTATGTGGGAGAAAAGATATAATTTATTATCCCCTCAGAGAACAGATACAAACATTAGACTATATGATATTTCAGACTTAAGAAAGTTATTAAACATAGTATATCTTACTAATGTAGGTCACAAAATATCCAAGGTATCTAGCTTTACTCCTGTTGAACTTAACACCAAAGTCAAAGAATCTTATCAAAAGAGAAATTCCGAGGCCTTATTAGTCAACGACTTTATTATTTCTTCTTTAACATTCGACAACAACCTGTTTCATAAGACCTATAATACACTAATTGAAAAGTATTCTTTTAGTGATCTATTTGTAAAAGCCTTCATTCCTTTATTAGAGCGTATTGGTATTCTTTGGCAAACGTCGACACTTACTCCCGCCAATGAACACTTCATTTCATATCATATACTCAGAAAGCTTTACACTAATATTGATATTGCTGAAAAACTGTCTAGAAGAAACGAACAAGACACGTTATTTATCTTGTATCTACCACATAATGAGATTCATGAATTAGGCCTGCTATATACCTACTATGAATTGTTAATGAGAGAGATGAATGTGGTGTATTTAGGTCAAAGTGTGGAGATTAAGGAGATGAAATGTTTCGCTAACAGCAACAGTCAGAACATTTTTATTAGTAATTTTACTGTATCTCCTGAGAGCAGAAAGACAGAAGACTACCTATTGACAGCTCAACAAGAACTTTTAGAAGACACGAACAATAAATTCTTTGTTTCTTGTAGTAAAGTAGAAGCTTCTAGTCAGTATGAGGAGCAAGGAATACACATCTTCAACCGTATTCCAGATCTTATAGAGGCCTTGGACAGCCAAGTTATACTGGAAGAATTCTAATCTAGCTTTTCTTAAAAGAATCCATACATCCATATTGGTAATTACTCATAAATAGTCATTTTGACTATATTTTTTGATTTCATTTGATTTATTTCTTGGTTTTTGTTTAGGTATAAATTAAATTAGCTAAACAAAAAGTAACTAAATGCACACTATTGTTATAGGATCAGGTTTCTCATCTCTAGCCGCGGCATGCTATTTAGCACAAAGCGGTCACCGTGTTACGGTGCTAGAAAAAAACAGTGATATTGGTGGTAGAGCGAGGCAGTTCAAGAGAGATGGATTTTGTTTTGACATTGGTCCTACTTTCTACTGGATGCCAGATGTTTTCGATAGATTCTTCAAAGACTTTGGGAAATCTCCCTCAGATTACTACAAGCTTGAGCAACTCAATCCAGGGTATGAAGTATTCTTTGGTGAGAAAGACTCTATAAAAGTTTCCTCAAAATTTGATGAAATCAAAGACAGATTTGAGCAAGAGGAACCAGGGTCAGGTGCTGCACTACAATCTTTCATAGATTTAGCAGAAGATAACTACAACATTGCCATTAAAGACTTGGTATATAAACCTGGGGTTAGTCCATTAGAATTGGTAACGCCAAAAACGATCACTAAAGTAGGTCAGTTCACTAGTACCATTCGTTCACAGGTTGCAAAGAAACTTAAATCACCTAAACTTAAAAGTATCTTAGAGTTTCCAGTACTTTTTCTAGGTGCAAAACCTTCTAATACACCCGGTTTCTACAATTTCATGAATTATGCTGATTTCAAACTAGGTACTTGGCATCCACATGGTGGTATGTATATGGTCATTAAAGCGATGGAAAAGTTAGCGACAGAGTTAGGTGTTGAAATTATCAAAGACGCTAATGTTACCAAGTTTGAATTAGAAGGAGATAAAATCAAAAGTGTACATACGACAGATAAAGAGTATATTGCAGATGTTATAGTTTCAGGTGCTGATTACCACCATACTGAAACACTTTTACCCAAATCACATAGACAATACTCAGAATCCTATTGGGATAAGAAGGTCTTTGCACCTTCGGCATTATTATTCTACGTAGGATTTGACAAGAAATTAGAAAATGTATCCCATCATACGCTATTCTTCGATACTCCATTCGACGAGCATGCGTATTCCATTTATGACAAACCTGATTGGCCTAAAAAGCCATTATTTTACGCTAGTTTCCCTAGTTTAACAGATAATACTGCTGCACCAGAAGGTAAAGAAGCTGGTATCTTTTTAATCCCCTTAGCCCCAGATCTTGAAGATAATGAAGCTATTCGTAATGAATACTTCGACAAAATAATGACCAGATTTGAAAATCTGACTGGTCAATCAATCAAAGAGCATGTTTTATTCCAAAAGTCTTATTGTGTTAACGACTTTAAGGAAGATTATAACTCTTACAAGGGTAATGCCTATGGATTAGCTAACATTTTATTACAGACAGCTTTCCTTAGGCCAAAATTAAAAAGTAAAAAAGTAAGTAACTTGTTTTTTACGGGTCAACTAACTGTTCCTGGTCCTGGAGTTCCACCTTCACTAATTTCAGGAAAGATCACTTGTGAGTTGATTCAAAAGCAATACAATAACTAGTAACTATGAAAAAGATTTTTGATAATTCCGCTGTCGCATGTAGCAAAATTGTAACAAATAGTTACAGCACATCTTTTTCTTTAGCTGTAAAGATGCTTTACAAAAGTATCCAACCAGCCATTTATTCTATTTACGGCTTCGTGAGATATGCTGATGAGGTAGTAGATACCTTTCATGACTATGATAAAGAAGTATTGCTTGAAGAATTCAAGAATGATTTTTACTTAAGTCTAGAAAGGGGTATAAGTTTGAATCCGATTCTTCACTCCTTCCAAAGAGTGGTTATAGATTACAATATAGACTTAAACTTAATCCAAGCTTTCTTGAGGTCTATGAAGATGGATCTAACCAAAAGCAACTATGCTACTTACGAAGAATATAAAGAATATATCTATGGATCTGCTGATGTAGTAGGATTGATGTGTTTAAAAGTTTTTGTAAATGGGGATCAAGAAAAATATGAGGCGTTGAAGGAAAGTGCTATGGCACTAGGATCTGCATTCCAAAAAGTGAATTTTTTAAGAGACTTGAAACAGGATTTTAATGACCTGAATAGATCATATTTTCCAGGAATTGACTTAAAAAATCTTAACGAGACAACTAAAAGTCAAATCATCGAAGAAATAGAGGCTGACTTTGCAAAGGCATATGAAGGTATCTTGAAGCTGCCTAATGAAGCGAAGTTCGGCGTTTATACTGCTTATGTTTACTATAAAAAACTCTTGACGAATCTGAAAAAGACAGAACCAGTAAAGATTACAAACACAAGAATTCGAGTATCTAACCCCATTAAGTTCTTCCTACTTGGAAGGTCTTACATAACCTACAAATTGAATCTACTTTGATGTTTGGTTATATATTATTATTCTTAGGCACTTTTAATTCTGGTCTTGATTGTCAAATAAACCAAATTAGAAGTGCCTTTTTTACATTAGAGACCAATGAAGAAGCTCTAACTAGCTTTATAGCACAATGTGAGGACTCTAGTTGTAAAGAAGCCACATTTTATCATGCAGTAGCTGTAATGCGCATGGCAGAATATGTATACTGGCCCAATCAAAAATATAAATATTTCACCCAAGGTCGTGACCAACTTGAAAGCCTAGTTAAACAAAACCCTCAAAATCTAGAATTAAGATTTTTGCGGTATCTTGTCCAAACAGAGGTGCCTGCCTTTTTAGGATATACTGAAAATAGAGCCGAGGATCTCAAATTTGTTAAAGACAATATTAATCAATCAAATTATCCCGATGAACTAAAAGAAAATATCAGTATTACCCTTAATTATCTGAATAAATAAATTATGACATACTTAATTTTTCCATTGCTAACTATACTAACCTTCGCAATCATGGAAGGTATAACTTGGTTGACACATAAATATGTGATGCATGGATTCTTATGGTATCTACATGAAGATCATCATCAGCCAGGGTACGAACATTTTTTTGAAAAAAATGATTTATTCTTCGTGATCTTTGCTGCACCAAGTGCCACCCTAATGGTATTTGGAATTACTGAATTAGGTCTCAACTTTATGTTCTTTATCGGATTAGGAATACTATTTTATGGAATTGCATACTTTTTAGTACACGATGTCCTGATTCATCAGCGATTTAAATGGTTTAAAAATACCAAGAATAAATACTTGAGAGGATTACGTAAAGCGCATAAAGTACATCATAAGAATATGGGTAAACAAGAAGGTAAATGTTTCGGTATGTTGTTTGTACCAAAAAAATATTACACCATGTAAAAAAAGCGAACTGAAATTCAGTTCGCTTTTTTATATATTAAGCTGCTGCAAGGAGCGGAGCAATCACTAAGGAAACTACTGCCATCAGCTTAAGTAGAATATTTAGTGATGGACCAGAGGTGTCCTTAAATGGATCACCAACTGTATCACCTACAACCGCTGCTTTATGTGCCTCAGATCCCTTGTAAAGTACCTGATCTCCTACCTCAACACCTTCTTCAAACATTTTCTTTGCATTATCCCATGCACCACCCGCATTAGATTGGAAAATAGCCATAAGTACACCACATACAGTAACTCCTGCTAATAGTCCACCTAACATCTCAGCACCGCCTGCAAATCCTACAACTACTGGAGAAACTACTGCTATAATGCCTGGAAGAATCATCTCACGAATAGAAGCCTTTGTAGATATCTCTACACACTTAGCATATTCTGCTTTTCCATCTGCACTGTTGAATGTAGCGCGATCAGCTTCAGACCATTCTGACTCATCTTTCCCTTCATTTTTACGCATAACTTCAAGTGCTGCTTTTAATTCAGGAATACTTGCAAACTGACGCCGTACTTCTTTGATCATATCCATTGCTGCACGTCCCACCGCATTCATACTCAATGCAGAGAACAAGAATGGCAACATACCACCTAGTAGTAATCCGGCCATTACAATAGGTCTTGAAATATCAATAGCCTGAATATTTGCAGTAGTCATAAACGCCGCAAATAAGGCTAGTGCAGTTAAAGCTGCTGAACCAATAGCAAAACCTTTACCAATAGCTGCTGTCGTATTACCTACTGCATCTAGTTTATCTGTACGCTGACGAACCTCTTTTGGTAGCTCAGCCATCTCAGCAATACCACCTGCATTATCAGAAATAGGTCCGTATGCATCTACTGCTAATTGAATACCAGTATTTGAGAGCATACCTACTGCAGCAATTGCAATACCATATAAACCTGCAAAGTGATGTGCTAAAATAATAGCCGCTGCTAAAATGATAATCGGAATAGCTGTTGACATCATACCAACACCCAATCCTGCAATAATATTGGTAGCAGAACCTGTTACAGACTGCTTTACGATACTCAATACTGGCTTTGTTCCAGTACCTGTATAATATTCTGTAATCATACCAATCAAAAGACCAGCAGCCAAACCAGCAACAACAGCATAAATCACACCCATTGCTTTATATGTATGCATTATACCTTCATTATCCTCTATTGTCCATGATTCTGGCAAGAAATAATTCACTGCAAAAATGGTAAATCCAATCATAAGTGCAGCAGAAATAAATTCACCTCTGTTTAATGCTTTTTGAGGATCGCCTCCTTCCTTAACTTTCACAAGGAATGTACCTATGATAGATGTGATAATACCAGCTCCTGCCAGTATAAGTGGTAATAGTACAGGGTTAACGGAATTGTCCATCGAGCCCATTAAAGCTGCACCAAGTACCATTGTACCAATGATAGATCCAACATAAGACTCAAAGAGATCTGCACCCATACCAGCTACATCACCCACGTTATCACCTACGTTATCTGCAATAGTTGCAGGATTTAATGGGTGATCTTCTGGAATACCAGCTTCAACCTTTCCTACAAGGTCAGCACCAACATCGGCAGCCTTCGTATAAATACCACCACCTACTCTCGCGAATAAAGCGATAGAAGAGGCACCAAATGAGAATCCTGTAACTACAGTAATAACCTTGTTTACTTGGTCAACTTCACCAAAGCCCCACATATTACTATATACTGCGATTAATGTTCCAAGTCCTAATAAACCTAGACCTACAACACCTAATCCCATTACAGCACCACCTGCAAAAGCAACTTCTAAGGCCTTAGATAGCCCTGTTCTTGCTGCATTCGTTGTTCTTACATTAGCTTTTGTAGCTACACGCATACCAATAAAACCAGCTAGCGCGGAACAAATAGCACCTAAAACAAAAGATACAGCAACTAATGGAGATGATGTCTCCGCATTTGCAGTAGCGCCCAATATAATAGCTACACTTAGAACGAAAATACTAAGAACGCGATATTCTGCTTTCAAAAAGGACATTGCACCATCTGCAATGTTGGTCGCAATTATTCCCATTCGCTCCGTGCCAACCTCTTGCTTGGTAACCCAGGAAGATTTCCAGAAAGTGAATAAAAGACCAACTACTCCTAATGCTGGAATTAAGTAGATTAAAGTATCACCCATAATTAATGATGTTTAAGTTTTCTTAAGTTTTAATTTAAATAGATATGCCTTATTTCAAACGGCTTACAAGTTAATTAAAATAAATATTAATTTTATTTACACCCATAAATAATTTTGCAGCATACCCAATCACCACTATATAATAAATATATTAACATTAAATCCAATATATTTTATTATTAATATCTGCTCGCTCCTTATCTTTTGTTTCGAATACATCCACATAGCCCATATAAAACAATCCTAAACACCTTTCACCAGATTTCAATTTTAAAAATGCATTAGACCGTTTGGTAATTGAAGATGGACTGCTCCAATAGGAGCCAATGTTCCTAGCCGCACAACCCAACCAAATGTTTTGCACCGCCATTGCAACCGATGCAATTTCCTCCCATTCGGGAATCCGTTCCGCTTCATCTCGTTTCATGACAATAGCTAATACAGCCGCACTCTGCATAGGCTTAGCCTTTACTTTTTTAAACTTGAAAGCGGAAAATCCTCCATCCTTATTCTGTTCTTCATAATCAGTACCCAAATGATCGGACAATTTTTGTCTAGATTCTTCTGAATGAAAAATTCGAAACCGCCATGGCTCTGTTTTTTTGTGCGTGGGTGCTGCATGAGCTAAGGTCAGTAAGTCCATAAGTGTCTCTTTAGATATTTCAGTTCCGTTATAAGACTTAGGATATATGGACATCCGCTTTTTTATAATTTCATCAATCATTTTCAGTGATTTAAAATAAATAATTGGAAGTACTTGATAATATTTTTAGACTAGCCTAAAAATACGTATTTTTACCAGTAATTAAATTAAGGAATAATGAATCAACCTTTGTCTAGTACAGAAGAAAATTACTTAAAAGCGATATTCAAACTGTGTGAACAAACAGATAAGCCTGCAAGTACCAACGATGTGGCACTAGCATTAAATACTAGAGCGGCATCCGTTACAGATATGCTGAAACGCTTAGCAGAGAAATCCTTAATCAATTATGTCAAATATAAAGGAGTAACATTGACCTCTAGTGGCCGTACAATTGCAACATCATTGATACGAAAACACCGCCTATGGGAAGTATTCCTGACCGATAAACTCAACTTTGGTTGGGAGGAAGTACATGAAATCGCAGAACAATTAGAACATATTAAGTCCAGTGAATTAACCAATAGATTAGAGGCTTTTTTGAATTTCCCCAAATACGATCCACACGGCGATCCCATTCCAGATAGTGATGGCAATTTTCAATACAGGCAACAAGTTCATTTAGCAGATGTGCCGCTTCATACGGAAGTAATTATTGTAGGGGTGAGTGAACACGAAACACCTTTCCTTCAATACTTAGAAAAACTAAATCTCATTCTGGGTGCTAAGTTAGTTATTCAAGAATCCTTTGAATACGATCAAAGCATCTTAGTTAGCATAAACCAATCTACTACCCAAAACATAAGTGCGAAAGTGGCCAAGAACATTTACGTGCAAAAAATATAATTATGAAAAACTTCCTACTCATACTTTCTATCAGCTTAGCAAGTGTTGGTCTGGCACAAAAGCCATTGGTTGTTGCTACCGCTTCCATATTTGCAGACATGGCAAAACAACTAGGTGATACCTTAATTGATGTAGAGACCATAGTCCCTATAGGCGGAGATCCCCACTCCTATGACCCTGTTCCTTCTGATTTAACCTTGATCAACCAAGCACAAGTTGTATTGAAAAATGGCCTAACCTTTGAAAAATGGATGGACAAACTCATCGATAACTCCGGAAGCTCAGCAGAGGTCGTATTAATTACCACAGGAATTACCCCCATCACCTCACAAACTTACGCAGGTTCTCCCGATCCACATGCCTGGATGGATGCTGAAAATGGTTTAATCTATGCAGAGAATATCTATAAAACGCTCCTAAAACTACTTCCAGATCAAGAACAAGAACTTACCGCTCGATTTCAAGTATATCAGCAAAAAATAAAAGATACACATACAACTATCCAAAGTTTAATTCAAGAGATACCAGATAGTCAAAGAATACTCATTACTTCGCACGATGCATTCCAATACTTTGGACAAAAATACGGCTTGAGGTTGGAGAGTATTTTAGGTACTTCTACGGAAGCAGAGGCACAAACGCGCGACGTAGAGGCATTGGTGCAGGTTCTAAGAGAGTATCCCGTACCAGCCGTATTTGTAGAATCAACAGTAAATCCCAAAATGCTTCAGCAAATAGCAGAGGATAATCAAGTCATTATTGGAGGTAGCTTATACTCGGACTCTATAGGAGATGAGTATTCAGAAGCTCCAACATACTTAGACATGCTTTTACATAATAGTAGAACCATTTCTAATGCTTTGAGCAAATCAAAGGTTCAAGAATCCGCAGAATATCCTACAACAGGTAAATCTCCAATTGCAAAAATTCTCGTATTTATTGGAGCAGGATTTCTTTTAGTAATAGGCATATTTGTAAGTAAACGATTTGGCTAATGGCACATCCTATCATAAATATCAAAGGTCTTTCCCTTTCTTATGGTTACAAAAGGATTTTAACCAATATATATCTAGCATTAGAAGCAGGTCATATCTATGGAGTAGTCGGCCCTAATGGTGCTGGTAAATCGAGTTTGTTTAAGTCTATTCTTGGGCTAGTAGAATACGGCCATGGAACTATTGAAATTTTTGGTAAACCTATAGAACAAGCTAGAAAAAAAATTGCCTATGTTCCTCAAAAAGGTAATATTGACTGGACCTTTCCAGCTACCGTTAGGGATGTAGTCTCTATGGGAAGATATCCCTACCTAAAGGTCTTTGATCCATTTTCTAAAAAAGATCGAGCAATTATCGATAAGGCCCTTAAAACACTAGATATTGAAGCCCTAGCAGATCGACAAATTGGAGCCCTTTCTGGAGGTCAGCAGCAACGTGTATTTCTAGCAAGAGCACTTGCACAAGAAGCAGAAATATTCTTCTTAGACGAGCCATTTGTTGGTGTGGACGTAACTACGGAAGAAAAAATAGTAGAAGTATTAAAAGAACTATCCCAAGCTGGTAAGACTATCATTGTAGTGCACCATGACCTATCCTCCGTTCAATCCTATTTTGACCGAGTTATTCTCTTAAATCAAAGATTGATAGCTGCTGGAAAAGTTGAGGAAGTATTTACAGAGGAGAATATCAAACAAACATTCCGTTCTCAACTATCCATACTCCACAGGTCAGGTCTCCCCAATTCCAAGAAAAATTAGAGCCTTTATTAATTATTTCTTCTTTTTCTTGGAGATAGCAAAATTGGCACCTACTAATATATTAAAGTCTCGTGCTCCAAGAGGATCGCTAATAACCAAAACATTATCCGTAAGCGCATATAATTCTAAAAAGGCTAGTTTTGCACTGACCCCAACACCTAAATTGGTGTAGTTTTTATTCCGAATCGTATAGGCTCCTCGCACCCGGAGTATAGATCCAATTCCTGCACCTGCAGAAACACTAAAAGCATTAACCGGAGCATCAAGGAATCGCTCATGAAAATAACTCACACCAAGATCCCAGTTTTCAGTAAGCTTAAATTTTCCCATTAAATAATAAGAGGCAGGAAGTGTGTATTCAAAAGCTGTATTGTCTTCGTCAAATACAAGTAATTGACTTAGAGTATCGACCATACTTTCTATCGTCACCTCTTGACCTCCTCCTAATACACTAGAAATATCCAATCCATCATAGGCAAAGCTACCAGAACTAGAATAATTTCTCACACCTGAATTATACTCAATGGCCCCGATATCATTTGCTGCTGCAGAAACTTCTAATTTACCTATACGCCATTGGACACCCAAATCAAAAGCTATACAATTATTTGTAGAAAACAACTCATTCAAATTCAAATCCCCAAGATTAAAATTCAAACTCAAATCATTTAAACTATTAAAATCTAAGGAATTCGCAGATTGAATCATATAATCTGAATTCAACACGATTTCATAATCATTAGGATCGGTATAAATACTTAAAGCATGCCGTAAGGAATGCAAGTGCCCAATTCCATTCAAATATTTTACTCGGGCTCCAACATTTAATCCCCCTAGAGTCAAAGAAGCTCCTAGGCCAAATTCACTGCGTGAATGAAGAAATAGCGAAGTTCCGACGTCTACTGTTTCACCTAAATACTGAGCATTTCCCTCCCAAATTAATGAAGGCAATGTTTCTGGGTACTCAATAAAAGCATTAAAACGAGTTTTATGATACACTTGTACCCCTAGCGGCCCCACACTAAGACAGAGTCCCAGGGTTTGAATTTCCATATCTTCTCTGAAATAATTTGAGGGCTCTAAGTTTGCTAAAAGACTAGTAACATTTAATACAGTTGAACCTCCATCCTTTTGAAAAATATCAGAATAAGCCGGACCATTAATGGATAAATTATTATAAAAAGAGGGTAGACTAACTACTACTCTATTGTGTGGAATATATGCTGGATTTAGATAAGAGGATTGGTACAACTTATCCATACCAAATAACACCTGCATATTTTGGGCTGATACTACAGAAGCACAAGCCAAAAAGAAAAAAATTAGAATTTTATTTTTCATTGGGCAACTTATCTTTTAATGTTAAGTCCAAGATTAAACTTCAAGAACTGTTCCGGTCTCACTTTTACAGCAACCTGATCATTATTAGGAGTATTAAACTTAACATCTAAAACTAATTGCTTAGTTCTAGCAAGGTCTTCTATTTTATCCGCATCAATTTCTATAAAAAATGATTCCGTGTCACTGCCTATTGCTTCCCCCTCAGAATCTATACTTACAGCATTAAAATTGATGCCAGGTTCTTCAAATACAGGTCCAATATCTTGTCCAGATTCGTCCAGCATTCTAAGTTGCATGTCAATAGCAATAGGTAAAGCGGTCTCATAATTTAGCAACAATCCAGCTTCTTTAACAGTCCCATTGTCTAACATCTGAAGATCTAAATCAAAAGTATCAATGACTAAGAAATCAATTACTTTACAATGAATAGGTAATTCAACTTCAACATTTACACTATACTCCGATTCTCTATCAATAAATCCTACAATGGGATCTCCATCTGGGTTAGTAATGGCATCTACCAAATACTCTACATATAATGGTTTAGAACTTAACAAAGACTGAACATTAGAATTGTCCTTATCAAAAACAAAACTGGTAGTTTTCGTTATTCCAACTTCATTTAAAAGCGGATATTCAAAATTAATACCATCTGTAACCGCATCGCCATCGAGTGACTCCACTGTTCCATCAACTGAATACACATCAAAAATCTCTACAACAGATCTAGTAGGGACACCAAAAGAATTATCTACTGTTAACGTTATGGTTGGATCTTCAAAAATCACCTCTCCACCTTTCCAGCTTTCAAATAATTCAATTTCAATGGTATCTAATGCTCCGGGATGCATCTGATTATAAAAATTCCCTTCTGCATAATCAAAGGATAAATCATTGATTGTAATGATAAAACTATCAAATACATCTGTTGCACCTGAGTCGTATACAATTTGATGCAAAACTTTCACCTCACCGTTATCATCAGCATTCAGCTGCATACCCGCTAAGAAAATAGTGTCTAATACAGAGATATTTCCAGGGCCATAAGTATTCTCTAGAATAAAGGGCACCCCATCAGCATCAGACAGTTCAGGGATTTCAATAATGACGTCAACTGTTTCAGTAACCTCAAACTGAAAGAAATAAACAATATATCCCGTACTTACATCCATTAAATAAATCTCCATACCGTCAGGAGTGGTGAACGGAATGGGAAACTCCGGTTGATCTATTAGAATTGGAATATTATTTAGAGAGCTCTCGATAGAATTAAAAATATCGAAGCTTGTCCTTCTGAGTAGATCCCCAGAATACCTAAAAAGGATTAAGCCATCATCCGTAGTATCGAACTCTGTATACTCATCAAACTCTTGCACCAAGTCATTCATATTCACCTCTGCCTTCACTAATGGCAGTACATACTCCCCTTCTGGTCTAATAACCTCCATTTCGCCTAATTCGTCTGTTTGCAAACAAGCAGAGAATACGATAACTATCGTAAAGACAGTAAATAATGAATAAATCAGTCTATTATGCATTGTATATTCTTTAAATGATAGGCCAAATATCAAACTATTCTTGCTTTAATAGAAGTATTATACCCTAATAACTCACATTCAGATAAAATATTACATAAAAAAAGCTGCCGTGACTTCCACAGCAGCTTCAATATTGAAATCTGAATTAGTGAATTAATAGTGAATCTTTAGACCACCATAGTCTAGCTTGGCCTGTATCTTTGATCGGCTATCCTGAACTCCTACATATCCCTCTACCTCATGATAACTGCTTTTTTCTACATTGTAGGTCAACCTCAAAGCACTTGGGTATTCAATTCCTGCATAATCTCCAGTGGCAAAGAATTGATAATTAGATCCCTCTTCCAATCCCAGACTGAAGTCTGTATACTTTCCAGTCAATCTAACATCGCCGAATCCTTTAGCTAAATTTGAAATAGCGGTATCTCCATAACGCATATTTAATTTCGCTTTATCCTTCAACATTTCTATTTCTAAATTCGCGTATTGTGCTTCTAAAACAATAGACTCACATACTCCAATTTTATAGTCCGTATATTTTGAATTCCCTTCCATCAAATTAATGGCACCAACGATAAACTCATCATACTTTGAATTTAAAATCAATTGATCGGCCTTCGGAATAGAATAGTCTGTGTATTTAGAGTTCAAGTTAATTTGTTGAGCAAGAGCTATAGATACATCCGAATAAGAAATACTTCCAGATAAATCTTGAATCTTACCTGCACTTAACTTACCATGCCCCAAGTCCAAGTTTAAATCTCCTTTCAGCATACTGATAATTGCATCCCCATGCTTCAGATTCATAGACACAGCAGCGCTGTGATCTTGAATTAAAATACTTCCATACTTATTGGATACATCAATGCATACCGTACTTGGCAAGTAAACTTTATAATCGATGCTTAAATCTTGAATCTTATTACTACCCCAGCTGCTATTGGAATCCTCCATATTGGTAATAGCTGACACTAATGCCTCACTAGATTCAAAATCAATAGAAATATTATCTAGTGATTTTTGGGCAGTGGATTCTGAGTTTGATTTCAAACTAATCAAAACATCTATTCTAACCTTATTACTCTCCCAATTCTTGAACACTACTTCTCCATACTTGTTGGAAATCTTACAAGTTCCATTAGCTTGAATGGGAAATTCTTTCTTGACATTTTTGGTGAAAATCTGTTCTGGACCCAAGGCCTGAACCATAGTGCTTATAATTAAGAATAAGCCTAATAAACCAATTTTATAAACTTTGTTCATTTTCAACGGAGTTTAGTGGATTTGTATTTGATTCTTCTACCTCCTCTAAGACTTTATCCAGCACATTAATCTTGTTTTCGAAATTCTGAATCAGGGCTTGAATAACTTGAGCTCGTCTGTGGTAAGGAACATCTTTAAGCTCTGTCAATAATTCTTCAAATGATTCATCCAATTGCAGCATATCGTCTGTAACCATATGTACTGACTCATAGTTAGCCAGGGAGTTCATCTTAAGATTAACCTGTTGTTGGTAAAACTCCACTTCATTGGCATACTCTGGAGCCAACTCATCAATATTGTAGGAAAGTCCTTCAATAGTTTGTTGTTGAAAGTAGGTGTGACTTGAATAAGCCCCTACAAACAACAGCAAACAAGCTGCAGCAACTCGACTTACATAGCTGTAAATCTTTAGATGCCTTACCTTTGTCGGTTGTTGTTGGTCCAGTTGATCGTTGATCTTTGACCAAACATCCAAGCTAGGAACTTGGTCATCAAATGCCGATCTGTTTTCCTTAATAAACCTTTCTAAATTGTCCATTAGATCTGATTTTAATATTGCTCTACAAAATCATTCTGAATGATTTCCTTTAACTTTCTTTTGGCTCGACTATATTGAGATTTAGAAGTTGCTTCGGTTACTCCGAGAATGGCTCCAATCTCTTTATGGTCATATCCTTCAAAAGCATAAAGATTAAAAACTACTCTGTATCCTTCTGGAAGTTCGTACACAGCATCTTTTACGACTTGGATGTTCAAAGAACTCGTCTCGACTTCCTCTATCTTTACACTGCTCACTTGTTCATTTAATTCAGTTAATTGGAGCTTTTTCTTCTTTAAGAAATTGATCGAATTATTAATTACAATTCGTTTAATCCATGCTCCAATACTAGACTCAAACTTGAACATGTGTATTTTG
Organism: Mesoflavibacter profundi; assembly: GCA_964225135.1. Taxonomy (GTDB): domain Bacteria; phylum Bacteroidota; class Bacteroidia; order Chitinophagales; family Saprospiraceae; genus AM-2324. The sequence continues at coordinate 13,499 of CAXQNQ010000049.1, read as the reverse complement.
GAAAACACATCCATAAACGACTGCTGTAATATATCTTCTGCCTCCATTTCATTATTCACCATTCTCAAACAGATATTGTACATAGCTTGAGAGTACTGTTTGTACAACTCAAACTGAGCCTTCTGGTCATTATCCAGACAGCCTTTAACAAGATCTTTATGAGTTTGGGAATAATCCACCTTAATTAAATACAGATTTAGTTTAATGTGCTTTCATACACACTTCTAATGACTATTACAATTTTTAAAGGTTGCAGACCTTTCATTTTTTTTTTAAATACTCCATTGAAATACCCGCTTTTAATGGTCTACTTAGTAATTTTAAACTGTTGGCATCATTATTTCAAGAAGATTAATATTCATGAGAACCCACTTTAATAATCTACTAGCATTTAGCCTTATCCTGCTTACCTGGGCATGTACCGTGCCAGAACCTAAAGAGCAAAAAGTACTAGAAGCCAATTTTTACAACCCTGCACATCAACGAATTTGGGAGTTCAAGGATCAACAATTAATAGACTCCTTATACCTTAACTTAAAAAATGATGATCCCACGATTAGACAATTGGCCTCACTTGCCTTTTCTAGTCTTGATCTTCCAGCTCAAGCATCAGATAGTCTCGCATACTTGTTAAAAGACCCCATTCCTGAAGTTCGAGCAGCAGCGGCATTTGCCATAGGACAACTTGGACACCCTGTTTCCGAAATTTATCTGACAGACGCATTTGAACGCCTGGATTCCCTTAATAAGTGGAATGAATCCAACCAGAAAATTCTCGAAGCTATTGGAAAATGTGGTAGCGAAAAAAGCCTTCAAGCACTCAGCACCCTCCAAACTTACAGAGCCACAGATAGTATATTATTAAATGGTCAAATCAAAGGTATATTTAACTTTGGACAGCGCAAAATGTATTCTGACCAAAGTATAGCGAAAGCCATTGATTTTATAAATGAAACGGACTATCCGGAAGACGCTAGAACATTAGCAGCGCATTATCTAAGTAGGGCACCAGCAGCATATTTAAAAAATGAATCCCTACAATCCATTAATCTCCAAGTACAAAATCCAAATATCAAAATGGCGTTAGCCATTGCATTGGGTAAAGCAAGCAATCCTTTCTCTAGGCAAAAGATTGAGGCGTTATTGGAGTCAAACCAAGATTACAGAGTTCGTTTGAATGCTATTCGTGCATTAGGCAATTTTCCCTATGATAGCATACATCAAACCTTGATCACTTCTCTAAGTGATCCAAATGAACATGTACAAAAAGTAGCAGCTGATCAGTTAATCCAAAACGGTGATGAGCGATATGCCAAAATGTATTTCCAGTTAGCTAAAGATACTTTTCCACTCTTGATTAAGAGCAAATTACTCACTGCTGCCAATAGGCATTTGCCTAACTATTTCGTTGAAACAAAAAATGCAATTAATAGGCAACTAAGGCAATTTGTAGAAGGGAATTTTTCTCCACAATCCAAATTACAAGCCATCCAAGGATTATCCTATGATCGTTGGAATTATAGATATATCCTACAGCAAACAACCCATCATCCAGAGCCTGCTATGCGGACGGCTGGAGCCCAAGCAATCAAACGCATTTGCACCATGGGGGACTTTAGAAATTTCTATGGCGGGAATTATAGAAGAGTTAGACAGGAAATCGCGGATTCACTAAAAGTAATTTTACTCAGTGCTGATGATGGACCGGTATATGAGGCTTCAAGTATATTAAATATTGAAGATCTTGGGTTTAATCGGATTATTGAAAATGACTTGTATTTGGATACTGCACTCCAGCGATTGATCCTGCCTCGCCAGACTGAAGCGTATGAGGCCTTAAGGAAGGAAATAAGCTTATTCAGAACCGGAGAGCTAGTAGAAGCTCAAAAACCGAGCTATAATTACCCTATTGATTGGACTCAACTGGAAGACATACGTAATGATCAGAAGATAATCATTCGAACGAGTAAAGGGGATATCATTTTGAGTATGTTACCAGACCTAGCACCTGCTACAGTCATAAACTTCATCAAGTTGGTTAAATCCAATTATTACAAGAATAATCAATTTCATAGAGTAGTCTCCAATTTTGTAATCCAAGGAGGTTGTCCTAGAGGTGATGGTTATGGAAGTTTGGATCATTCTATTCGATCAGAGTTCTCGGATGCCAGTTATCAAGAAGGATACGTAGGAATGGCTTCAGCTGGACCAGATACAGAATGTAGCCAATTTTTTATTACTCATACTCAAACACCTCATCTTGACGGAAGATATACTATATTCGCCAAAGTTTCCGAGGGAATGGATGTGGTTCACCAAATCCAACAAGGAGATCAAATTCTTGATATCGAATTTTTAAACTAAATTATTGTTTGAAATGAAATCGACACCACTAACGCAAATTCACCAAGATCTAGGAGCCAAAATGGCGGAGTTTGCTGGATACAATATGCCGATTCAGTATACTGGAATAACAGATGAACACCACGCAGTACGAAATAATGTGGGTGTTTTCGATGTCTCTCACATGGGAGAGTTTATTATCAAAGGTAAGGAAGCCCTGCAATTGGTTCAAAAAATCAGCTCCAATGATGCCTCCAAACTGGAGATCAATCAAGCCCAATATTCTTGCATGCCAAATTTATCCGGAGGTATTGTAGATGATCTATTAATCTATCGTCTTCCAGAAGATAATTGTGCAGCAGGTGAACAAGCCTTTATGCTTGTAGTCAATGCCTCCAACATGGAAAAAGATTGGAACTGGATCAAAGAAAATAACAGCTTTGATACCCGTATGATTGATATTTCAGATGAAACAGGTTTACTAGCTGTTCAAGGACCCAATTCCATTAAGGCCCTACAAGGTCTTTGTGATATTGATTTGAATGAGATCAGTTATTATACCTTCAGAAAAGGAACATTTGCCGGAATAGAAAATGTAATCATCTCAGCTACTGGATATACTGGATCAGGTGGTTTTGAATTGTACTGTCCTTCCGATAAACTCAAAGCGCTTTGGGAAGCTATTTTTAATCATGCCAAAGATTTAGATATCAAACCAATTGGCTTAGGAGCGCGTGATACACTTAGGCTTGAAATGGCATTTTGCCTATATGGAAATGATATAGACGACCAAACTTCTCCATTAGAAGCAGGTCTAGGATGGATTACTAAACTGAAGGCCGAAAATAATGACTTCAACAATAAGGCCTACTTCATTAATCAGAAAGAAGCGGGTTTGGAGCGAAAACTAGTTGGCTTTACCCTGGATGGAAGGAGAGTACCTAGGCATGGCTATAAAATCTTTAATACGGATGAAGAAGAGATAGGTTACGTAACTTCCGGGACGCAATCACCTAGCTTAGGTCATCCTATCGGCTTGGGTTATGTACCAAAAGAACTGGCGAAGATTGGTAATAAGCTACTTATTCAAGCAGGGAAAAAATTTATGGAGGCTACCATAGTTAAACCTCCTTTTTACAAAGGATAAAAAAAGGAGTTGCGAATGGCAACTCCCTTTTTTTTTAACCTAATAAGGCAATTATTTTCCGAGCAAGCTCCGTGCCTATATTTTCTTGCGCTTGACTGGTAGATGCCCCAATATGCGGACTTAACGAAATCCCCGCACACTGAAGTAAATCCCCATTTGGTGTTGGTTCATTTACAAATACATCCAAACCTGAACCTAATATTTCACCGTTATCAATAGCCTGTATTAATGCTTCTTCGTCAATTACACCTCCTCTAGAGGCATTAACAATGACCGCACTAGATTTTAATAATCCTAGTTCTTCTTGACCAATAATAGGTTTACCTCCACTAAAAGGAACATGTAATGAAATAAAGTCACTTTGAGCAAGTAAATCTTCTAGTTCGATTGTTTTAATAGGAACCTCTAACGATTGTCCTGCTATTTCTAAACTTAAAGTGGTCTCACTCACAAAAGGGTCGACAGCTAACACTTTCATCCCAAATCCTAATGCAAGCTTCGCAACTTCTTGTCCAATACGACCAAAACCAATGATACCAACCGACTTATTGAGTAGCTCTATCCCTTTAGAAGCGCTCTTTTTTAATTTAGAAAACTCTGTTACGCCATTAGAAGGCATAGCTCTATTAGTAACATGTAAAGACCTAGCCACATTCAAGAAATGCCCAAAAACAAGCTCTGCAACAGACCTAGAGGAAGCCGCGGGAGTATTCACAACACGAATACCCTTACTTTCTGCATAGGTAACATCAATATTATCTAATCCAACACCAGCTCTAGCAATAACCTTTATATCGGGACATGCGTCAATTAATGGCCCCCTTACTGTCGTTGCACTACGAACTACAATACAATCAAAGGAAGGTAATTGTGCAGGTAAATCTTCTTGTGCTATTTTGTCTGTAACCACTTCGTGCCCCGCTTCTTCCAACATTGCCTTTCCCGCAGGGTGAATACCATCATTTGCTAAAATTCTTGCCATGATCAAAGTTTTTGAGTCTACACTCAATTAGAATTATCGAAAATTAAACGCTTTAAGGTTAAATATGAAAATTTCGCCTTTAATTTTTGGTTATAATATTTAATTAGGCTTTGCTTTGAGGAAGTAACAAATAAAACTTCTTTTTTGTTAGCATAATGAAGTGAAAAATAAAATTAATGATTGATCAACTTGTACATCAAATCAAATCAAAGCTAAGTTCCGGACTTCCAGGCCGGTCTGCACACTTAAAGATGTCACACAAACTAAGATATTACACCCCTCCTGCTCCTGATACGGCGACCTTATCGGCCGTTTGTATTTTACTTTATCCAAATAGTCTAGGCTCCTTTAGTTTTAGCCTAATGGAACGAAGTAGTCAAAATGCACATGATAAACATAAAGGTCAAATCTCACTTCCTGGTGGAAAAAAAGATTCCATAGATCAATCCCTTCAAGATACTGCTTTAAGAGAACTACATGAAGAATTAGGCGTTCATCCTAATAAAGTAGATGTTCTAACTCCTTTGAGCGAATTATATATTCCCGTTAGCAATTTTGCTGTAAGCCCTTTTATTGGAGTTACGGATGAACAACCAGAATTTATTCTCCAAGAATCTGAAGTAAAAGCATTAATTGAAGTAGATTTGCAAGAGCTGTTGAATCCGAGCAACATACGGTCAACGAATATTCAGATTTCACCTAAAATCACCCTAAATGACGTACCATATTTCCACCTGAATGATAGGGTAGTCTGGGGAGCAACAGCCATGATTTTAAGTGAATTCAAACAACTTGTTCAATAAATCAAGCCATAGGAAAATGTATAAAAGCCTACTCAAACCTATACTATTTAGACTGCAAGCTGAGCAAGCACACCATCTGACGATGAAATTATTTCGCTTGGCACTGAGCTTACCCTTCGGTAAAAGCATCATGCGCAAACAGTTTTGCTTGGAGGATGAATCCTTACATAGAGAAGTTTTTGGATTAAGCTTCAAAAATCCCGTTGGCCTCGCTGCCGGATTTGATAAAGATGGTAAATACTTCAAAGAACTCGAAAATTTAGGTTTTGGCTTTATTGAAATTGGAACGGTTACCCCTAAAGGACAAGCCGGCAATCCACAACCCAGATTGTTTAGACTTCCGCAAGATGGAGCTTTAATCAATAGAATGGGATTTAATAATGAAGGATTAGACACCTTTGTTAATCGAATCAAAAATAGATCAGATGCCCAAATCATCATAGGAGGTAATATTGGAAAGAACAAACTTACTCCAAATGAAGAGGCTTATAGAGACTATGAGATTTGTTTTGAAGCGCTTTTCCCTTATGTGGACTACTTTGTGGTAAATGTGAGTTCTCCAAATACACCCAACCTAAGAGATCTACAAGAAAAAGAACCCCTAACAAAATTATTAGCAGGCCTTCAAACACTTAACCAAGCTAAAATGGGTCCTAAACCTATTTTACTAAAAATTGCTCCAGATCTAAGTGATGGACAACTAGATGATATTATTGATATAGTCGCAACGACAGGTATAGATGGAATCATAGCTACCAATACAACCATTGATCGATCCAATTTAGCTACTGGAATGTCAACAGTAGAAGAAATAGGCGCTGGAGGACTTAGTGGAGCCCCTTTGAGGAAACGCTCGACAGAAGTTATTCGTTATATACATACCAAGAGCAACGGTGCCTTTCCTATCATTGGAGTAGGAGGAATATCTAAACCAGCAGACGCAATAGAAAAATTAGAGGCTGGTGCTAGTTTAGTACAAGTATATTCTGGAATGGTCTATTATGGCCCAACTTTGATCAGAGACATCAACAAAGCTTTACTGGATGCATAAATTTAATTATCCCAAACACACCTCATTTCATGATTGTATTAACCCTAATTCTAATAGCCATCTTCGTCCTTAGATCTGTACAAGATTATCAGCAAGATGGACCTATACATAAAAAAAGAAAGGCATGGATGATTGTCCTAGGCCTTTCTTTTTTTTAGTGATTTGTTCAGCTATAATTACCCGTTGATCACTTACGAACTTTTAAGCTCAGGTCTAAAGATTTTGCAGAGTGTGTAAGTGCACCTACAGATATAAAGTCAACACCTGTTGCAGCCACCCTTGCTAGAGTATCCAAGGTAATTCCACCAGATGCTTCCACTTCTTTTTTACCCTGAATATGATCTACGGCTTGCCTAGTATCAGCTATAGAAAAATTATCCAACATAACTCGATCCACCCTATCGTATTGCATGACCTTATTTAGCTCCTCAAAATCTCGAACTTCAACAGTAATAGGTAAGACCTTATTTGCTTGGTCTAAATAGGCGATGACACGTTCAATCGCAGCCTCCATACCTCCAGCAGCATCTACATGGTTATCTTTTATCATGATTCGATCAAACAGACCAAAGCGATAATTCATACATCCCCCAATCTCCACAGCCCATTTTTGCAAAAATCGATTTAAAGGCATAGTTTTTCTGGTATCCAATATCTTTACATCATATCCTTTTACCGCATCGGCGTACTGCCTAGATAAAGTAGCCACACCGGACATCCGTTGCATAGTATTCAAGATGAGTCGCTCTGCTAATAGAAGAGCTCGACTCTTACATTGAATTTGAAAAGCAATATCGCCATGCGTTACGTAAGAACCGTCTGATTTAAATATTTGAACTTTGGCATCGGGATCAACCTTTTTTAGGATGATCTCCATTAATTCTACGCCTGCCAAGATACCTTCATCCTTGACTAAAAGAACTGCAGTACTTATTTCATCTGGTCCAACACAAGCAAGTGAAGTATGATCTCCATCTCCTGTATCTTCCATTAAGGCATATTCAATAAAAAAGTCTAAATAGGCCTCTTTGTTGTTAAATTTGATCACAGTTTTTGATTTAAAACGCCAGTCCTATTACTAAGTTAATATTGTGGCGAGTTGCATGGGAATCCTCTTCAACCTCTACGCCGTCTTCTCTTTTAATACCTTGATTCCTTGTCACATCAAATATAGACTGCCCATAAGTCAACCCTAACATAAGAGAAGTTCCATCTTTAGATGATCCAGACAGACTATACTCCATACCTAATCCAAATCCCCATGCCAAGTCAAGCGGATTCACCTCTTTTGTTATTGATTCCTTGTAATAATTTTCTTCAAATGCAGCAAGGCCTGATAAGCCTGTGATATCAGCAAAAGCCTTGTTTCTAAAACCAAGGGTAAAAATAGGCGCATCCACGGTAAAGCGAATATCTCTGAGCTGCAATACCTCATCGGTCATGATTTTCAGGCTTAGAGGCACTTGGATATAATTTACTTTATACCGCACTTCTACCATATCGGGCAATGTAGCTAACAAAGGATTGCTAAGCTCTGAATTAGGGAAGTAGTCACCTCCGTGGTTATACAATAGTCTTCCACCTTGATTCAAACCTAGACCTAAACCAAAAGAAAAGGCTGCTTTATCCGCGAAAAAAAGATCGGCTTTGATGGCCATAGCATAACCTAAATTTGTACCGTTGGTACCGATATCTCCGTCATCTGTTCCCAACCAAGAAAAGGTGGGAGCTAATTGAATACCAAATCTCGTTTCTGATTGTGCAAAACTAGAGGACAAGGACATCCCCAACATTAAGAAAGCAACTAAAAGGCTCTTTTTCATGGTGTAGAGTTTTGAGAATTGAATGAAATTGAATATTTACAAACAATAATAATAGATAATTAGCATTTAATTTAAGAATTTTGACAGCGATTCGTCATGGCCATCAAATATGCTAACTCTAGAAGTAGGCTACTTATTATTTTTTGACCTAAGAACCATAAACTTATCAAAGAATGTATCAACATATCAAATCGCTTATAGTAGGATTAGCTTTATTGTCTGTTTTTTCTTGTAAAAAAGATAGTCGAGTAGTACCTGATGTATCCGATATCGAGATCGAAGTAAAATTTAGGCACTTTGAGCAGGACCTTTTTGAAATAGATACCACAAAGACCTTGGCAGAATTAGAACGAATTCAAGCGGAATACCCTGTCTTTGCAGAAGTATTTTTTGAAAACTTACTTCCAGTCTATGATAGCCTAATCTTTCCAGAGGGTCCAGTAAAAGTTATTAATGGATTCATAGCTGATAGTATGATCCAGGTGATGTATCAAAAGTCTCAAAAACTTTATAAAAATTTAGATGGTGCATCCTTTGAAGAGGCTTTTAAGTACTACAAATACTACTTCCCAAATAATCCTACACCTGATGTAACCAGTTTTATTTCCGAATATGGGGTATCGAACTTCATTTATGACGAACAGTCACTTGCAGTAGGTCTAGATTTCTTTTTAGGATCTGACTGGCCCTACATGACGATAAATGCTGGAAACCCAAACTTCTCCGAATACTTAAATCGCCATTATAAAAAAGACTATTTGGTTAGAAATACCTTAATGCCGTTGATAGATGATTTAAATGCACCTATGCAGGATCGTAAATTACTCGATTACATGATTGAAAACGGTAAAGAACTGTATGTGTTAAGTGCTTTAATGCCTAATGCTGCAGATACGATCATACACCAATACGATCAGAATCAGATGCAATGGGTCGCATCAAATGAAGCTAATATCTATGCCCATTTAATTGATGAAGAACTCCTTTATTCAACGAATTGGAAGGATTTCAGAAAATTAATAGACCACAGTCCCAATTCCCCTGGGATGCCACAGGATGCACCGGGAAGAACAGCCAATTATATTGGTTACAGAATCATTGAATCTTACATGAGATCATATCCAGAGACTAGTATGGAAGCCTTACTGAATATGACAGATGCTCAAGAAATCCTAGCTAAATCGAGATATAGGCCGGCTCAATAAAAAAAGCATGTTGGATGATCCAACATGCTTTTTTTAAAGTTGTGCTGCAATCTGTGTTGCTATTTGTTTAAAGTCGTCCGGACTTAAATTCGAAATAGGCTTAGTAAAATCCATGTCACCGATCGATTGAATGGGAATAAGATGCACATGGGTGTGAGGGACTTCCAGACCAATAACCGATACGCCTATTCGATCACAAGGTAGTACTTGCTCCATGGCTTTTGCAATTCGCTTAGCAAAGACCATAAGACCAGCTAACTCCTCGTCTTCCAGATCGAAAATATAATCGTTTTCTCTCTTTGGAATGACCAAAGTATGCCCTTTTTGCAATGGACGAATATCCAAAAAAGCAAAGTAGTCCGCTGTTTCTGCTATTTTATAGCAAGGTATTTCTCCCGCAATTATCTTAGAGAAAATAGTAGCCATTAGATGTTAATTTCTAATACTTCAAACGCCATAATTCCACTTGGTGTATGGATTTCAGCTACCTCACCTACTTTCTTCCCTAGTAAACCTTCGCCAATAGGAGATCCTACAGATATTTTCATCTCCTTTAAATTAGCTTCCGACTCAGCAACAAGTTGATAAGTAAACTCTTTATTCATCTTTTTATTCAAGATGGTTACTTTAGATAATACGCGTACCTCTGAATTATCCAACTGACTAGTGTCTAGAACTCTAGCCGTTGCCATAACTTGTTCTAATTGATTTATTTTAAGTTCTAATAAACCTTGTGCTTCTTTTGCAGCGTCATACTCTGCATTCTCAGAGAGATCACCTTTTTCTCTAGCCTCTGCAATAGCCTTAGCGGCTTCCGAACGTCCTCTTGATTTTAAATCGTCCAATTCTGCAACAAGCTTGTCATAACCTTCTTGTGTTAAATACGTTACATTAGACATATTTCACTTGTTTAATTTGATAATAATCTAAACCCTAAGTTTTTAAGAACTTAGGTAGCCAATCATCCCAACATATTTGGAGAAGAAACAGCTAGCGGAAGGATTCCACCTAGTTTAGACAAAAAAATAAAGGATCTTTATGCATAAAAACAGTAAAGAGCCTTTTAACAAATATAAGTTATCCTGCGGAAATCCACAAGTTAACTTATTTTCTATTTATAAAAATGGTCAGCCCAAAGAGCTGACCTTTTTTTTGTAGTTGTATGGTTGTTTAATTATAGGCTAATAGTTACACCTACATTATGTGTACCACCAAACTTATTTGTCATTCTGTAAGCGTAGCCAAGTCCAAGATTAGCAGAATCTTCTTTTTTACCTAGCTTCAAATTGAATGTTGCACCTGCAGAAACCCCAGTATAAATTGGAAGTTCAGCAGCGTTTTGATCTAATTCATATTGGTATCCACCACGAATTACAAAGATATCTTTCAAGTGGTATTCAACACCTCCACCCAATTGATCTCTAGAGAATGCATTGGAAGTAAAGTTAGCTAATACTCTTAGCTTGTTCACACCAGTAATTACATCATAAGAAGTACCAATTTTAAGTGCAGACTGAAGTTCTACTCTTGAAGATCTTTGCGTTGTAGTTTGTGTAAATGTACCTCCTTCAAAAGGAACTGTCGATACGTAGATCAATCCTTCCCCTTGGAAAGTAGCCGGTGCTCCGATGTTTCTAAGCGCAACACCAAAACGGAAACGGTCATTTTCACCAGACTTATACTGTACTCCAGCATCTAAACCGAAGGTAGAAAGAGATAAATCTTCTACACGTTCTGAGACAACTTTAAAGTTAACTCCAACGGAGATTTTATCCTCCCAAGATTTAGCATATCCAACATTCAAAGAGAACATAGAGGGAGAAAAAGTATTACCTGTTCCTTCCGGTTGATCTGTGGTAGTTCTAACGATGTCTCCCAAATCAACATTTGTCAATGAAACACCTAGAGTACCTCCATTCTTAAGGCCTGTAACTAGACCGAAAGCGTTCAAACGAATATCTGTACCAACCAGGTATTGAGCTTGGTGAAAACCAACTTCTAAGCCGGTTACCTCTGCCATACCTGCCGGGTTTACACCCATGGATTCCAAACCGCCTACAAAAGCAGTATTCATAGCACTGAGACCTGCAGACTGTGCGTATGGAACCAATAGTAATTGGGCAAACCCTGCCTCTCCTTGTCTATCTGGGTTTCCCGCCTGAGCATCAGGTAGGAAAGCAACTAACATCAGAGCGGCAACTATATAATTAATTAATTTCTTCATAATATTTTTTATTCAAAATCAACAAAATTGAGGGGAGCTTGAAGCTCCCTTCAAGTTTATTATAATCCGGTTGCGTCAAATTGTCTATTCGTACCGAACCATTTAATTACACGCTCACCAAGACCTTCAGCCTCTACGTGAATCAAGTATACACCACCTGCGACTGGAATATTCTGACTATTCTTCAGATCCCACTCGATATCTGGATTGTATTGTGCGGACTGAAGTCCTCTATTCGATCCAGAAGGAGTCATGTATTGCTCATCTCTGTTAAAGCTTCTAATAAACTTACCATCTAAGGAGTAGATTGTAACTACACACTTCGCTGGTAGATTAGTGATCTTGATTGTATTGTTAAAGTTATTTGAATCGTAATCCGAGAATCCATAGTATGGATTAGGAACTACATTGATCATGTCTAATGCAGTCTCAACTTCTTCTGAAGTCAATGCAGTAGATTCCTTGCCTTTAATCTCAAACTGATATGTTGGATGTCCGCTACGAACGCCAGTTCCTACATCTACTCTATACGGACTAGTTACACGTAGTTTCACAGTAACATCCGTAGGAATAAGTCCAGTAGATCCATTTCCTATCTCATCCCATCTAGAGTTTGCATTTAGGAAAGGGAAACCAGCCCAAACTATATTCCTCATATAGTTGGAATAGAAGAATGCAGGAGAAGTTGGATTCAAGTTATTTGCCAAATTGTATAACTGCTCACATCCGTCATATGGAGTATTGGTAACATAAATGAAATGTTGCCCACCAGCAAAAAGATTAGCTGGATCTACTCCTTGTATAGGTACATCAACATCAAATTGAGTTAATAAATCTGAATTCGGATTGAATACCATATCACCAGCTACAGCTCCAGCGGAATAGGCATCTATAAGCGGAATTTCACTAAATGAAGAATTTTCACCGAAGAAGATATTCACACGTTGACCTGTCTCCACATTGATCGCATAACCAGGGAACCAACCCTTACCAGTAGCAGCATCAGAAGTTTCTGGATCTGGTAGTCCATCTCCATCAGTATCGTTTTTACCCACTGAAGTAGCATCACGTAGCATAAATTGCTTTCTACCACCAGCAGTTGTATATCCAGCTTGTTCCATTAAGACATTGGACGTCTCTACAACAATACATCTAGACCATTTACTCTTATCAGAGGTAAATACTATATCAATATTGTTTAGGTTATTAACGATAGATTCGAATGTCAAGGCATTATTCAATACTGCAGAAGCTCCGTTGGAAGACCAGCCCGGTCCAATAATTGGGAATCCAGCATCTGTAGCTGTCGCATTTGTTGCTAGTGGGAACGGTACCCATCCCGGAGCCATAGACCCAAGCGTATTTTCTGGATCAATATTGGATGCTGCTGCACCATCAGAATCCACATAATTAAATATGCTACTTAAGAATTCATTCTGGCCACTAAAGAGATCTTCTGAAACAAGTCCCAACCAAGGATCTCCAGCTTCATCAGCATATTCAATTTCTGCACCAACAGCACCGTTTGGATTAGTAGCATCTAGTAAAGACTCATCATCTTGAATAGCTATTGAGAATCCATACTCTCCAAACACTTGCTCATTAAGTCTTTCTATAGTAGTTTCTGAAGCAATTACGTCCGTAGTCTCTAAATCCTCTAATTCCCAAGTTGCATCTGCATCAAGAGTTCCATCAGAGTTATTAGAATCAACAAAACGAACCTCATATCTACCATTCTTCACTTCTAATGGATTGTATATCTTAACAGTAATCGGACCTCTACCTTCTTTATAAGTAATAGATCCATCGAAATCATCACTAAGGATAGCATCGCGAGATTCATCAGAAAGGTCTAAGAAATTAGAACCTACACCTGCACCATCTAAACGAGTAACAATAGCTCCATCGCCATAATTAGAGT
>CAXQNQ010000048.1:0-4255 GCA_964225135.1 Mesoflavibacter profundi | reverse complement strand
CAAAAGGCAACTACATCCTGTATTTCTCTTATACAAAGGTATCCAGAACGCACAGAACTAGTCCAAGAATTGATGCCTATTGTAACGGAAGAATGGGGTCATTTTAGACTGGTGGTAGCAGAAATGTCGAAGCGCGGTATGTCCTTAGGTCGTCAGCGTAAAGATCAATATGTTAATAGACTGCGGGACTTCATGAAAAAAGCGAATAATCGTGAGGAAAAACTCTTGCATGAATTGATGATATGTGCTATGATTGAAGCGCGTTCTTGTGAACGTTTTCGTCTATTATCCTTACATATTTCTGAGGAAGAACTCCAAGCTTTTTATCACCGATTCATGGTCTCAGAAGCAGGACATTACAAATTATTCTTAAAATTGGCCAAGTTGTATTTCACGGATGAAGTCGCAATGGCTAAGTGGCAAGAAATGCTAGAGTTTGAAGCAGAATTATTAGCTGACATGGAAATAAGAGGAGATCGAATGCACTAATTCCTCAATTTAGTTTCTACCAATTTATGTAATACTTGACGGTCTACCCGATGACCTCCATTGAATACTTCGGTATCCGCAAATTCAATTTGATATAGATCTAAATTGGATTGATATTTTGATAGTGATTCATCAGTAATGAATTCATCTTGATTGCCACGAATGAATAGGATATCCAATGGATGTAGCAAGTCGTGTGCGCGTTTTGGATCAAGATCCTCTGGAATCATCCCCGCCCAAAGCCAAAGATGATCAGCTTTGATGGCCTGGTCAACTATCCACCTAGAAATTGTTGCAACACCTTGAGAAAATCCAAAAAAGATTAATTGAGCATTAGGACATTTTTCTTGATAAAATGCTAATACTTGACTGAGATAAGCTGAGTAATCTTGTATTTCTTTTAAGCGGTCTTGTCTCGTCATCCAAGAAGCGCAAACCTCACCTGTGAAACCTTTACTGTAAAATCTCGATAAGCCTTCAGGACAAACGACAAAATGCTTCTTAGAATCTAAGTCCTTAAACTTTTTTACGAACCGATCGACAATTTGAGCATAGCCATGACAGGCAATCCAAAGGTAAGCTGTTTCATTAGATGCCTCACCTGATGTCAGTACTCTAGCATGTTTTTGAACGATAAAATGATGCTCTTCTGCCATATCAATTCCCAAATATATCTTTTTGATCTTTAGGATCTAATGCATAGGGTCTTGGAGCCTCCCCATCTACTCGAGGGCAATCACAGAAAACTTTCTCTATATATTCCCATTGACCATTAACTAATTTATATCCTTCGTAGGATCCATCAGGCACCCAAGTACTAGGTTCGTTTGGATTGATTGTATATGGAATTAAATGATCAAAGACTATAGCCTCTTGAACTAAGTCATAATTCATCTTTACAGCTGCTCTTGCAGAATACTCAATAACCAATCTATTCTTAGTTTCTACGATTTCATCTTGTTCCTTTTTGACAAAAACTGGTGCGCCAAATTGAACGGAATCCCCTTTGAAATGTAGTACATCCGTTATTTTTCTACGGTTGAAAAAAGAAAAAGCATCATAACCAAAGAGCAGATACTTCCTGCCTTCAGGGGTGTCAAAATCTAGAATATTATAATACACTGAACCTATCCAATCGGTATTACTCAGTACTTTTTGCTCTAAATCTTGTGCAATTTCTGTTCTATCTAAAAGAGGAATAAGTTGAAGCTCTTTACTGTTTTTTTGAATAGCTCCATAATATCTGTAATGGTCATTATCTACAAATAGGGTGAAACTAAAAATCCTAAAGGTTGAATCTTGAGGGTATTGAATACTGATATGATCTAACTTTTTAAACGGATAGTTAAAAGAATGCTCATGTTTGAGTGCCTCGACTAGCATAGGAACAAACAGCTTGGTAGCTGCAAATCTGTTTTCAGCTATAGAGTCATTCAAAATAATGTGAGAATATACTTTTAGGGAATCTTCGAGCTTTTTAATACGCTTTAAATCATCTGTATTAATTTCTTGAGCAGAGCTATTCAGCGAATAACCAATAAGTAATGTAAAAAGCAGTAGTATCCTAAACATAAAGATCCGTTTGTGTAAAAATAGTAAACAAAAATTAAACGAGATATTGCATGTAATAGTACAAGCGAACTTATTTATTTCTGTTCTTTCTATTGCTTTTATAGTTGCTAAAGACAAAATCTCCAAGCCCATCTAAACCAGAGAAGTAGGCTTTTCCTTGATTGACTTCTGTAAATTGCTCCACAAATTGTACCAAGTATGGATCCTTTGCTATCATAAACGTAGTGATAGGAATATCTAATTTCCTGCATCTTCCAGCCAGATTCAGTGTTCTGCTTATGATTTGTTTATCCAATCCCCAGCTATTCTTGTAGTATTTTTTCCCTTTCTTGATGCAAGTTGGTTTTCCGTCAGTAATCATGAAGATTTGTTTATTGGAATTCCGGCGTTTTTTGAGCATTTCTAATGCCATTTCCAATCCTGCAACGGTATTGGTGTGAAAAGGACCTACTTGTAGATAGGGTAAATCTTTGATTTTTACACGCTGAGCATCATTACCGAAAGTTAGTACATCTATGGAGTCCTTTGGATATTGAGTTGTGATATATTGAGCTAATGCCATAGCTACTTTTTTTGCTGGTGTAATTCGATCCTCCCCGTATAAAATCATAGAGTGCGAAATATCAATCATTAAGACTGTACTCATACTGCTTTGGTAGAGCGATTCTTGTACTTCGAGATCCTCTTGATTTAATTTAAAATCATCTATACCGTGATTGATATAAGCGTTGTGAATAGACTCGGAAAAGGCAATTCGATCTAAGTTGTCTCCAAATTCAAACGGTTTTAGGTCTGTAGACTGTTCGTCCCCTGTACCTGCAAAATTAGAGCTGTGTTTTCCATGTTTAGATTTTTTGATCTTCCCAAACAAATCTTTCATGGCAAACTTATGAAGGGATAGATCCATTTTAGGTGTAGGGGATAGTGGAATATCTCCGTTTGGACCTCCTTGGTTCTGTCTGAGAAACCCCTTTTCTATTAAATCTTCAATGAAATCTGAAATCCCATAATCAGGTGTGGTTAACTGGTAGTGTTTATCTAACTCTGTCAACCAAGATATAGCTTCATCCACATCTCCAGAAGTGTGGATTAGTAAATCCTGAAACAGGCGAAGCAACTCATCAAAAAGTGCTTCGCCTGTTTTAGGCATCTTAGCTGTGAAATTCCATGCTTTCATACTTCAATATACTATTGAGTATATAACACATCAAATAATAGTGGGTTTAGTTTTTGAAAATTTTCTTAGTGCTTATTTTGGATTTATTTTGAAGTTGTAAGAAGTAAATCCCACTGCTAAAGTTGCTTAGATCTAACCCTGAACCAGTTGCTGTTCCTTGAACAAGCGTACTTCCGTTAGAATCAATCAACTGATAGCTTGTATGTTCAGGTAAACCATCCATGTAAATAATATCACTTGTAGGATTAGGATAAATGTTGATCTGATTTTGCCAATCCTTATTTTGAGTGGAAACCACCCCACTAATAGTTAGTTGGGCTAAAGCTGCTCCGTCTCCCGAACTCATGCCATTATCATTGGTGCCAATTCCCCCAGAATAGAAATTGATATTCCCTACTTCATCCATTGGTGCAGTCCATTCAACTTCGAAAGTGCCTGTACTACTAGGTCCGTCATGCTCAGCATATTGTCTACCATTACCTAAGGTAACTAGTTTAGTATTTGAACTTGGATTTGAAAATCCATTTACCGCGGATTCATCATCCAATTCACCAACTAACTGGAAGCCATATTCTGCTGGATTACTGTTAGAGCTTAATGTTACAGAAACCGTGTATGTTTCTCCAGGGGTATAGGCATTGACAACGTCTCCATTCAAGTTTTTGACTTGGATAGTATTTTGTAAATCCAATCCTGTTCCATGACAATTGATGCAGGTTCTGCCTCCAGGTGCATTATCTCCTGGCGCACCTGTATTACCCTCATTGGCTTGTGTTGCTCTACCATTTGAATTGGATAGTAAGGCGATGCTAAGCATCATGATTAGGCCTAAGTGAATAGGTTGCAGAGATTTATTGTATGCTTTTCTCATTTTGTTTTATTTTATTTGATAACAATAAAGCAAGGGGTATGTTAAGAGGAAAGGGTAAAAAATTAAGCCATTGGCTAAAAATAGTCAATGGCTTAAATATATTTTGTCAAAAGCGAAATTAAATTTCCATGCCTTTGAATACCTCT
>CAXQNQ010000047.1:0-3952 GCA_964225135.1 Mesoflavibacter profundi | reverse complement strand
GTAATTTCAAGGGGATCAATAGATACCAATCCTACTGGAAAAACATCAACCAATTCTGCATTAGCCCCTATACCCTTATATACACCAATGATGGCATTTTGATCAAAATTCCCGGCATCTGGATTAGAACAATCTCTATACATGGTTAGTATGAAATCATAATTTCCTCCTCCCTCACAAGTGTAAGTCAATTCACCTCCAATGATATGGGCGGCAGAAACCCAAAAAGGTAGACAAATAAATAGCAATAAGTAATAAGTAGGTTTATTCATGTTTTTTAATTAACGCAATAAATTTGCGTAGCCCTGTAGCTTTATTCTTTCTGATCGAGGTGTAATATATTCTACAAATACTACATATAATCCCTCTTGTGACTCTCTTCCAGAATTATTTTTTCTTCCATTCCATCCTTCATCAGGATCACTACTTTCAAAAACTAATTCCCCATAGCGATTCCAAATTTCAATCTGAAAAGACTTCATCCCAAAGAAATATCCTGTTCCTCTGTATTCATCATTTATACCATCTAAATTGGGGGTAAATGCATTGGGCAAGAAATAAGTCACTCTTGGTTCAATGTCTAGTATAGCATAGGCTGTATCTCTGCAACCACTTTGGTGCGTAACAATCTGTGTTACTTCAACAAGACCAGTATCTACAAATGTATGTGTAGGTTCTTCTAACACTGAAAAACTGCTATTGTTGAAATTCCAATAAAATGCAGCAGCTCCAATTGATTCGTCTATGAAACTAACTTCTGAATTAAAATTAGACAAATTATTAGGCGTATAATCGAATCCCGCTTCTGCTGATGGTAACATGGTAATTAAATCAGGGAAGACTGCATCCGTTACACAACCAATTGGTGAGGTAATATCCAGTGATACAGTAAACACCCCTGTATCTTGATAATAATGATATGGACTTACTCCTGTACCAAAACTGTTATCACCGAAATCCCACAAAATATCATAAGTAGAATCTATGGGTACCGATAAATTCAAAAAGAATATTGAATCCGGCACACATCCCACAAAGCGATTCGGCTCCAAAACGATCAAATCAGGCACCGGAAAAAACTCTACTATCTGTGTGGTATCCGTAGTACAACCATTCGTATCCTCTATACTCAATTGAACAGGTAATTGTCCAGGTATTTCATAAATATGTATCGGATTTTGACTCTCATCCTCATTTCCATCCCCAAAATCCCATGCCCAACTTACTAACGAGTCCGGTCCAGCTCCAGTTACAGAGTAATCCAAAAAGGTCACTGGTCCATAATCACAAGTATCATATACAAAGTCAAATTGAGCATAAAGTCCAGGAAAAACAGTTATTTCAAAATCTAAAGTATCCGTACAAAATAAGCCTAAATTCAAGACCAAATTCCCAGGATATGTACCCAATCCAGGCAAATCAAATGCAGGATCCCAATTATCTGAATCATATACTGTGTCTTCAGGTAAGAATAAAGACCATTGCCAATCATTGATGAAATTAGCCTGATAACTTTGGTTATCAATCACTACGGAGGAATCACCACACAACTTGATTTGATATACCCCCTGATCATCAATTTCATCCACATTGATATCTGCTACCACAGTAGGTTGACAAGTAGTAACATTAAATTGAAAATCTCGAGTCACGGTGCTTAATAATTCTCCATTACGATATTCCTCTACACACACACCCACAACAAATTGTCCTGTAAAAGTTGGAAATCCAGTCAATAAACCTGTAGTGGCATTAATACTCAATCCAGGAGAACCTCCCATCGGATTAGAGGCTGAAAATTGTCCAGGAATAAATGGAACACCCCCATAAGGCGGTGCCGCATCTGGATCAGGCGCCACCCCACCATATGTGAAAGGATTTTGTGTATCGTTACCACCACCAGTAAGTGGCGTACAAAGACTATATACCAATACATCACCATCTACATCCGTAGCACTAAAATCAAAACTCAAATCTTGATTACTACAGATAACAATAGGCGGCAAATTTTCAAATTCAGGACTTGAATTGCAAAAGCCTTGAGCTGTTGGCGTTATTTCGACAGAATAGGTAGAACCCACAGCACCAGGGTTGACCAAATTCGAAATAGTATTATTTCTACAACAACGCTGGTATGAAATGGTATAGGTCTCATTGGTTACAGGTAATTGCTCCACCCAAGTATATACGCCCGACTGTACACAAATATTTGAAGGAGGAACAATACATGGGTTAGACTCAGCAATAGGAATATTCTCTACCTGAGGATTCGTCAAATTAACCACTTTAAATGGCAAGAAACTGTTCCCACTAAAAATAGATATAGTAGCCGCGAATGGTGCATTAGGCGCCCCATCGAAATTAGCTCCACCACCAGCACAATCTCTATATAACTTAAGCGTGAATCGATAAGAACCCGAACTAATACATTCGTACGTCAACTCCCCTCCAATTATATGTGCAGCTTGCAAGGGTAGAAAAAAACAGACTAATCCAAATATGACAACTAATTTCTTCAAGCGGTATTTTTTTTCATATGTAATCTATTATAAATAACAGACTACAGAAGATATTGGTTTTGACCATGACTATATTAACAAAAAGCATAAAAAAACACGTAATTCCCAATCTAAATAATAATTGGTTCGCTTTATGCCATTATTGTAATTTTTACCTTTCAAAATGGTATTCTACAAAATAGATTGGCCTATAAACTAGTTATATGTTTTGAAAAGACAACAAATTCCCTTTAATTAAACAAATACTAATGGTACAAGCTTACAAAATGGAGGATACAATAGAGGTTATTAAGCAAGGGAAAATGGTACTATTACCATCAGATACGGTCTGGATTATCTCCTGTGATGTCAATCAATTACAAACTATTCAGCGTATACATGAACTTCGAGGAGGGAAAGAAGATCCACTAACTCTAATAGTTTCTTCTATGGACATGCTCAAAAATTATATTGGGGAACTACCCCCAAGAATAGAAACCTTACTCAATTATCACACCCACCCATTAACTATGATATATGAGCAAGGGAAAAATCTACCAGAAGAAGTATTAGGTGAAGACGGATCTGTTGCTATTCGTGTAACCATTGATCCATTCTTAAAATCCATTTGTGAACAAGTTGGAGGTCCTATCCTTGGTTTAACAGCTAATAAAATTGGTGAAGAAATTCCAGGGAACTTTGGTGAAATCAAATCGGATATTCTTCAAGGTGTAGATAAAGTAATGCTTGTTAAAAGACTAGATAAAAAGAAAAAACTACCCGCAGTTATTGCAAGAATGGGAGCTTCTGGAGAATTGGACTTCATACGAGAGTAAATAAAAAGGGCGGCTAGATTATAGCCGCCCTTTTTATTAATAACCTAATATTGTGTTCAATTCTTGTTCGTCTAATAACAACTTTTGACTCTTTTGTATGGCAGGATCCTGCTGTAATTGAAATGCTAAGAATTCCTTGCTACCTAACAGCTTTTCCCCAAGTTGAGTAACTAAAGCCTGTTGAAAATCATTTGATTTAGACTCAAATAATTCCTCCTGCTTATATTGCTTAAAAAAGGCATCATACGCTTCAAACCAAGCAATTGGAAGAGATTCGGTAGCTAAGTCAAATGCATTTGGTAAAGAATAAGATTCTTTTAATTGATCATAATACAAGCCCATAAATAAATGGACCAAAGACTGCTCAAAATCAGTCAACCTTGGATTAGTAAGTCCTTCAATATTTAGGTCTGGTTCTATTCCTCCCTGTCCTTCAACAGGTCTCCCATTGGCAGTATAGTATAAAACCGTGTCTTTACTTTCTTCCAAATTTGATTGAGGCTTTTTATAGGGCTTCTGAATCGATCGACCTGATGGTGTATAATAATTAGCAACGGTTAATCTTAAAGCAGAGCCATCACTAAGATCATATTGCTCTTGAACCAATCCCTTACCAAA
>CAXQNQ010000046.1:0-5975 GCA_964225135.1 Mesoflavibacter profundi | reverse complement strand
TAGGTCAAAAATATTATGATTGGGATAAATTTATTTTCTTAGATCAAATAGATCCTATTACTGGAGAGACGGTTGGTGTTGATTTGTCTGCTGAAGAAAGACCAGAGAGTCTACAGGCAAACTATGTTGATCTCTCGTCTGGTATTTTATTTTCCTCAAGGACCTTTTATGGTGGACTATCATTGAAACATATGAACAGGGGAGAGGATGGCGTTATTTTAATTAACCAAAGTAGGTTAAGTAAGGGTATACCATTATTGGTTTCTATGCAATTTGGCACACAAATTGATTTTAACAAAGGCAATAATGGTAAATCCGGAGCGTTTATTTCTCCAAACGTGCTAATTCTTAAGCAAGGTGATTTTGGACAAGTGAATGCAGGTGCTTATATTAGTTCCGGTTTTTTGTTTGGGGGTGCTTGGTATAGGTACTCTTGGACTAATCAAGACGCATTAATCGGAATGTTAGGTTTCCAAACGGGTATATTCAAATTAGGATATTCCTATGACTTTACGATTTCTGCGTTACAGGCATACTCAGGAGGAGGTGCCCATGAAATAGCGGTTTCTTTTAGGTTTGATCAAAGCAACTATTTCAAAAACAGGGTTAGAAACTTTAACTCGAATGATTGTTTGCAGCTTTTTAGATAATTTTTATTGTTGATTATCAGGAACTGAAACAATATTTTTCGGTTTATTTCTCACTTTTGCTAATGAAATATCTTGCTAGATTAAAAAATCACTATATTTGTTCGTCTTTAAAATAGAAAAAAGCTTTTTGGCAATGAAGAATCTGTTGAAGTTAAGCCCATTATTCCTTTTTGCAGTGGTTGCATTATCATCATGTGGACCAAAAGAGCGTTCAGCTGGAACAGGCTGGGTGTACAATGATCAGGAATGGGGTGGTTTTGAAAAACTCGATTACGAAGGACAAGTTACTGGTCCTAATTTAGTACTTATTGAAGGGGGTACCTTTACAATGGGTCTAACTGAACAAGATGTTATGTATGAATGGAACGCAGTTCCAAGAAGAGTAACAGTTTCATCATTCTACATGGATGAAACAGAAGTAACCAACTCTTTATACAAAGAGTACTTACACTGGCTGAAGCGTGTATTCAGCGAGAATTACCCTGACGTATGGAAAAACGCGCTCCCAGATACTTTGGTATGGCGTGAAGAACTTGCATTCAATGAACCATTTGTTGAAACATATTTCCGTCACCCTTCTTATGATGAATATCCAGTAGTTGGTGTGACTTGGTTACAAGCAAATGACTTCTGTCAATGGCGTACGGATCGTGTGAACGAAATGATCCTAATTGAAAAAGGTATTCTTAACTTAAATCCTGAGCAAAGAGATGCGGATAACTTCAATACGGAGGCTTATTTGTTGGGTCAGTACCAGGGTTCAGTAAGAAAAAATTTAGAAGATAAGGCTACTGGTGGAGAACGTGCAGTTAGATATGAAGATGGTATTCTATTACCAGCTTATAGACTTCCAACCGAAGCAGAATGGGAATATGCAGCCCTAGCGCTATTGGGTAATATGGAGTCAGAGCTTCATGAAAATATCACAGATAAGAGATTATACCCTTGGGATGGTAACACAGTTAGATACCAAAGACGTGATAAAAACCAAGGTAAGATTTTGGCTAACTTCAAGAAATCAGGTGGTGATTACATGGGTATGGCTGGAAGGCTAAATGATAATGCAGGTATCACTGCACCAGTTAGAACTTCTTTACCTAACGATTTTGGTTTATTCCACATGGCAGGTAATGTATCTGAGTGGGTAGCTGATTTGTATCGTCCAATGACATCTACTTCATTAGCAGATGTAGATAGCCAGGACCTTAATCCATATCGTGGTAATAGATTCCAAACTAAAGTTTTGGAAGATGGTGAAATCGTAGAAAAAGATTCATTAGGTCGTATCCAATATAGATATGTAACGGACGAAGAAGCTGCTTCTCGCGAGAATTACCGTAAAGGTTTAGTTCATGATTACCTAGATGGTGATGAACAATCTAATGCTACTTATGACTACGGAAATACAACTTTGATTTCGAATAAATCAAGAGTAGTTAAAGGTGGATCTTGGGCAGATAGAGCCGTATGGTTAACGCCAGGTGCTAGACGCTTTAAGGAAGAAGATAAAGCAGATAGAACAATCGGTTTCCGATGTGCTATGACTAGAACAGGTTCTCAGTCACTTTCTACTGAAACAGGTGGAAATTCTTTCGGATCTAAGCAATCAAAAGTTAAGAGAAGATATAAGTAATTAATCTGCTTAGCTGAAAAAGTCCTTCTGAACTATCAGAAGGACTTTTTTTGTTTTTTACCTGTTTATCTTTGTAAAAAAACTTTTCCTCATGTCAGGTACATCTGCAAATAAATTATTAAACCTTTTTCTAAAGTGTGGAAAAGTATCTACAGATACTCGTCAAATAGAGGAAGGGTCGATATTTTTTGCATTGAAAGGTGCAAATTTCAATGGTAATGCCTTTGCAGAAACTGCCATTAATCAAGGTGCGGCATATGTAGTTGTAGATGAATTAGCATATACCAAATCAGATAAGCGTTATATTTTAGTAGATGATGTGCTTACATCCTTACAATTATTGGCAAGAGACTACAGAAAGCTATTTCATATTCCAATAATTGGTCTAACTGGATCAAATGGAAAAACCACAAGCAAAGAGCTTATTGCTGCTGTATTATCCAAAAGGTTTAGAACACATTTTACCAAAGGAAATTTCAATAATCATATTGGAGTGCCACTTACTCTACTTCAATTAAAGCCAGATGCTGAAGTAGCAGTGATTGAAATGGGAGCGAATCATCAAAAAGAAATAGAACAACTCTGTAAAATTGCGCTGCCCACTCATGGCTTAATAACCAATATAGGTAGAGCACATCTGGAAGGATTTGGTGGAATTGAAGGGGTTCAAAAAGGTAAGGGCGAACTCTTAGAATTTTTAAAGTCTACGCAGGGTACCTTTTTTCTCAATACAAATGATCCACGCCTGATTCAAATGGCATCTAATTATAGTAGGGTGGTTTCTTATGGGGTTAATGAGGAAATACTAGATGACTTTTATTACTCGCAGTTACAGGCGGTAGATCCATTTATTCGGATGGAATTTAGAAATGAAAATCTTCAAAAATTTAATTTGGTTACTCAAATTGAAGGGAGATATAATGCGTATAATATTGCAGCAGCAGTAGCTATCGGAAATTATTTTAAGGTTGATCCACGTGATATCAAATCCGGTATTGAATCATATATTCCTGCGAATAATAGATCTCAGTTGATCCAATTTAATGGTGCAGAACTTATGCTCGATGCTTATAATGCCAACCCGGACAGTATGAGAGCTTCTATTCTATCTTTTTTAGAGCGTAATGACGAGCCCAAACTACTTATCCTAGGTGATATGAAAGAATTAGGTGAGTATTCATTGGAGGCACATCAGCATTTAGTAGATTGGTTAACTGCATTGAATGTAGAGGTGGCGCTGGTTGGCGATCAATTTGGTCTTGTAAAAAGACCAACTCATTTTGAATATTTTGAAACTAATGTTGGGGCTAAGAATTGGTTCTTAAGTCATGAGCATTCTGGAAAGTCCATACTACTTAAGGGTTCAAGGTCTATTGGTCTAGAGGAACTAGTCCAGTAAGTTAGAATAAGTCTAATAGGCTATCTGATATTTCCCCACTTGCACAAGCTTCAAAATCATCTTTTGTACAGGGAATTAATGGCTGATTAGAACTGTTTCCGGGGAATTCTACCCACCATCTTCCAGAATTTTTTGACTTCCAGAATGTAAGGTGATCTTTGGTATGTTTGATATCAACTACATAAGAGATTAGATTCGATTTTTTTAGTGGATAATCAGCTTTTGAATTCACGAAGCCTTCTAAGAAATACCAAATCATCTGTGCTAAGCTATGCGCTGCAGTTTGGTTTGGAGTAATATCATCTGATAAGCCAAAAATATGAATGAATTGTCTATGCTCATTCATGCCTACATATCTTATCTGTTGACAAGCTTGATTCAGGTTCAATCCCGAAGGATTTGGGTTAGAGTGGTCTAGGCAAATACTTTGTTTAAGCGCGCAAGAATTAAAGCTAAATACATTAGTTTCCCTTAGGATAGGCTCTGACAGCTGTATATTATTATTCAATTCACCGAGGCTGATTAATTTTCTGGCCAGTTGTTTTGACTGAGCTAGTTTGTCCTCATAAACTAGATGTCTTTGATAAGCCATCAAATCCAAGGTGTGCGTTGGATTGTTTTGTATTTGCATGGTCCAAGAATCTGAGATACTTGCTTCGTTTGGTGGCACTCCAGGAAGCTGTTCATCAAAATATGCTATTTGTGCAGATGATTGAGAGGAGTTGATTTGATTTAGCCAGAGTTCCAATGGTTTTGTATCAGAATTGATTATTACAGGAATAAAATGATGTTCCAAAGCAAGGCTGTATAAGGACTTAAAACTAGATTCATCTGTTTGTTTAATGTTACCTCCATCTACAAGCAAGTTTTGAGGTATATGGGCAGCATATTGATATAAAATTGGACGTATAGCATCCATAATGCCGTCAGCTGCACCTAGTAGCAAGATTTTCCGTTTAGTGGATGTCCCACTGTAGTCTTCAAGGAAAGAAATCTGATTAAATAAGCTGTCTTTGTTGAAGTCTTTCTTCAGCAGTTGCTTTTTAGTAGATCTGGTCCAGTGATGTTGCATATGTTATTATTTTCTCCCAAAATCAGCAGGAATTTCTCCCCATGATTTAGTTTCCCATTTTAGTATCTCCGTAGTGTAGGAGTTGTTTTTTAACCATTGTTCTGCTCGGTCAATCAGCTGAAATAGGGGTTCGGTTTCTGAGTTCCGGTCTAGGGTAGTTTTACATTTTTTGTTTTTAACCCAAACCATCGCGTTTTTGGAGTCTGTATAGATGGCGCGATTCGATTTCCGTTGTTTTAAAAAGCCAAGGCCATGAACTAATGCTAGGAATTCTCCAATATTGTTGGTTCCTAAAGGACTTGCATAATGGAAATATTGTTGGCCAGTTTTAGTATCAACTCCTTGGTATTCCATTTTACCTGGATTGCCACTACAAGCAGCATCAACAGCGATGCTGTTATAGTTTATCAAACTATTAGAAATTCTTGATGTTGTTTTCTTAGTTTTGTTTGTGTAGGCGGAAGGGCCTTTTTTTAGGGCTTGTTGGGCCTCAGCTAAGGTGGGAAAAGACTTGTAGTTAGCTTTAGGAAAGCCCGCAACTTGTCTTTGACATTCCGGCCAAGTTTTATAGATTCCAGGTTTTGCCCCCACCCAGACTACATAGAATTTTTGCTTTCCTGCCATGAATTATTTAGCTGATTTTTGATAGTAGATTGAATTATGAACAAAATTGTGAATATTTTTGTGCCTTCAAAGGAAAGTTAAATTTTTTTAAATGTTTATCGATACACATACCCATTTATATGCTGCTTCATTTGATGAGGATCGAAGCGAGATGATTGAACGAGCGATAGAAACAGGCGTTGAGCAATTTTATCTACCAAATATTGATTTGGAGTCTATTCCCGGTATGTATGACTTAGAAAAAAAGTATCCTAATAGGATGTTTCCTTTAATGGGCTTACATCCTTGTTCCGTAGGGGCAG
Source organism: Mesoflavibacter profundi (assembly GCA_964225135.1). Classification (GTDB taxonomy): domain Bacteria; phylum Bacteroidota; class Bacteroidia; order Chitinophagales; family Saprospiraceae; genus AM-2324. Next base: position 295 of record CAXQNQ010000046.1, on the reverse strand, counting down.
ATTATAAGGAGGTGCTGGCAGAAATCAAAAATCAGCTGTCTCAACGTTCCTTTGTTGGTATAGGTGAAATTGGGATGGATTTGTATTGGGATAAAACGTACAAGAAAGAACAGGAAGAAGCATTTTTGATGCAAGTTGAATGGGCAGAAGAACTCAACCTTCCTATTATTATTCATTCTAGAGAAACAACCCAACTTTTGATTGACATATTAAGAAACTATGGTATTGGTCGATCTAGAGGAATTTTTCATTGTTTTGGTGGAACGAGTTCAGAAGCGAATCAAATCATCGAATT
>CAXQNQ010000045.1:0-6364 GCA_964225135.1 Mesoflavibacter profundi | reverse complement strand
ATCGACGGGCGGTGTTTATTTCCGTATTGTTTTACATTACCCTTGGACTATTATTGTTGCGTCGGGTGTTGAGCCGATACTTCTCCTCTTGGGTGGTATTCTGGAGCCTTGCCATAGTTGGTTTAGGTACCAATTTAATTTTTTACAGTACGCATGAACCCCTGATGTCCCATGTTTATTCCTTTTTAATTTTTTCTTTGATTGTATATATTTCTGATGCCTTTAATAGGACTAAGCAATCCAAGTATATACTCTGGATGGGTGTTTGTGCTGGATTAGTCCTCTTAACTCGAATACCGAATGCTTTAGTTTTTATTATTCCTATTTTATGGGGTGTTTTTGATAAGGAATCTTTGATAAATAGGTTGTCTGAATTGTGGGATAAGAAAATATTTGTACTTGGAGCTTTGGGATTGGCTTGTATAGTTTTTGTACCTCAACTCCTGTATTATAAAGTATCCGTGGGCAGCTATTGGATTGACCCCTACGGGGATGAGCGCTTCTTTTTTTCTGATCCCCTATTTGCAAAAGTATTATTCTCCTTTCGAAAAGGATGGCTCATATACACACCACTTTGTGGGTTTGCTTTACTTGGATTTATATGGCTTAAAAGGTATTTCAAGCTTGGCTTTTGGGGTATACTGATTTATACTGTACTACAATTCATTGTAGTAAGTTCTTGGGGTTGTTGGTGGTATGGAGGCGGATTCAGTATGCGGCCATTTACCGAGAGTATGGCTATATTGATTTTTCCCTTAGCTTCATGGATCCAATGGACAACGACTAAACAATGGAGTCAATATGCTTTTGTGCTAATATTGGTACCTTTCTTTTGGCTTCAAGAATTACATTTACATCAGTATTGTAAGTCTGTTATTCACAATGACTCTATGTCATTTGAAGCTTATAAAGTTATTTTTGGTAAAAGATCTCCCATTGGTCAAGAAGTCATGGATAGGAGAGAAGAAGTGTTGCTTAGACCAGATCCAGGACGAGTAAATAAAGACGCTGAATTTAGGCGTGATATGAAATAGATAACCATTACAAAATTGAACTATGTATAATACAATTAAATTCATTTTGCTAGGATTGTTATTAGGTTGTGCACTTCCTGCCTTTAGTCAAAAGGTTTGGGTGCGAACGCCCGATATCGCTCCTGATGCATCTATGATTGCATTTTCCTATCAAGGAGATATTTGGACGGCTAATATTGATGGCAGTAATGCTAAGCGTTTGACCGTACATGAAGCTTATGAATCGCAACCATGCTTTAGTCCAGATGGGGAGAAGGTGTTGTTCACTGGAGCTCGTTTTGGTAATAATGACCTATTTGAAATTCAAGCTAATGGTTCTGTGCAAAGATTAACATTCCACAGTACTTATGATGTGGCTGGTGAATATGACCAGAAAGGAAATATCTTTTTTAACACTAGGCGTTTAGGTGTGCATGTAGAACGTGAGGCTGAGATTCAAAAGTTGGCAAAGGGACAGGCTAGTCCAGAAGTTTTTATGAGTGGCTTAGGATTTAATCCATCCATTTCAAAAGGTGGTACCTATATAGCATTTGAACGAGGAACGTGTAGAATCGAACGTGAAGCATATAGAGGCCCTGCTAATAGAGATATTTGGGTATATAACACAAAAGATCAATCATACACTCAGATCACAACAGATGAGGGGCAGGATATTTTCCCTGAGATTGCTAATGATGGTACGCTATACTTTGTATCAGCAAGAGCGGGGAGGTATAACATCTATAAAACAAGCCTAACTGCCGGAGCAAGACATGAACAAGTGAGTTCCTTCAAAGCTGATGGAATCCGCCACTTTAACATTACGCCTGATGGAAAACAAGCTATAGTAGAAGTTGGGGATGAAATTCGCTTGATTGATTTATCCAAAGGGGGAACAGGCCAAGCGATTGCATTAAACTTACCGGTTGATAGTCGTTATGATAGTTATGAGCATAAGACTTTTAGAAATGGACTTGGTGCCTATGCTATTTCTCCAAATGGAGAACAAATGTCCGCTACTACTCGTGGAGAGGTTTTTGTTTTTGAGAATGATAAAGAAAATAAGCGGACTAAGAATGTTTCTCAAAGCGCATATCGAGAGAAGAATGCGCAATGGTTGAATGATTCAACCATGTTATTCTTATCCGATAGAGGAGGAGACTATGATTTATATATGGCTCATTCAGTGGATACCAATAGGTCAAGTTTGTTGAAGTCCTATAAGTTAGGGGTAGAGAAATGGAGAGATACGGATGATGACATGGCTTATTTTGATTTATCTCCTGATAAAAGCCAAGTCGTTATGCTTGATGGTAGAGGAAAACTTAGTGTTGCTGATATTTCTGATTCAACAGGTATTACAAATGAAAAGGTTCTATTAGACTCTTGGGCTACTCCGGGTGGCATGTCTTGGAGTCCAGATGGGCAATGGTTGGCTTTCTCTATGGATGACTTAGATTTTAATGAGGAGATTTTTATTATGAAAGCAGACGGATCAGGAGAACCTATCAATGTCTCGATGCACCCACGTTCCGATTCTAACCCGGTTTGGAGCCCAGATGGTAGTAAGTTAGGATTTGAATCTATTCGGAATAATGGTGATTCAGATATTTGGTTTGTATGGTTGAAACAGAATGATTGGGAAAGATCAAGAACAGATTGGGATTTACAAGAAGCACCTAAAAAGGGTAAAAAAGATTCAGTGGTAGTAGATATAGACACGGATAATATTTACAGAAGATTGGTTCAGGTTACTCGATTAGCAGGTAATGAGCGTAATCTGACTATTACTGCGGATGGAGAAACATTCTTGTTTACAACTAACGGAGGTGGACGCACAGCTTCTGGAGGTGATCAAGACTTGATGTCGGTAAAATGGGATGGTTCTGAGCTCAAAACTTTAAAAAGTAAAGCCAATCTTTATGCCTTAAGTTATGATCCAGCATCTAAGAAATATTATTACATCAGTAGAGGAAATATCTATAAGGCTGATGTAAAAGGTAAGGGCGATAAGATCAGTTTTACTGCTAAAATGGAGGTTTTAAGGGAAGTAGAACGTGCTCAAATATTCGATGAAGGTTGGAGAGCATTGAACGCAGGTTTTTATGATCCAAAATTCCATGGTCAAGATTTCGAGGCCTTAAGAGCAAAATATCGCCCAAGAGCTTTGGCAGCTTCTACAGCGCAGGAGTTTAGACTACAATTCAATGAGATGTTAGGCCAATTAGATGCTTCACATATGGGTATGTATGGATCTAATCCAGAAGAAACCCAGCGCGAACGAACCGGTTTGCTCGGCGCCCATCTTAAAGGAACGGAAGATGGATATCTGGTTCAATACGTTCTACCAGGTAGTCCGGCAGATAAAGTGGAGAGTAAATTGAATGTGGGCGATCAAATTATGGCTATTAATGGAGAGGCAGTCAATCAGGATAGAAATGTATACAGAGCATTAGAAGGTACAGCCAATACTCAAGTTCTGTTGGATGTGTTGTCCAGCGATGGTAGTAGTAGAGAGGTTATTATTACACCGCAAAGTAGCTTGTCCTCTGTATTGTATGATGCTTGGGTTGCTGAGCGGAGAGCTTTAACGGATAAATATTCAGATGGGAAATTAGGATATATCCACATCCGGGGAATGAATTGGCCAAGTTTTGAAAACTTTGAAAGAGAACTGATGGCTTCTGGTTACGGTAAAGAAGGAGTGGTTATTGATGTGCGTTATAATGGAGGTGGTTGGACCACGGATATGATGATGGCTGTTCTGAATGTTAGACAACACTCTTACACCGTGCCTAGAGGTGCTGCAGCAGATTTAGATAAGGAGAATAAAAAATTCCGAGAGAACTATCCATATGGAGAACGTTTACCACTATCTAGTTGGACCAAGCCTTCGATAGCTCTTTGTAATCAAAACTCTTATTCGAATGCAGAGATTTTCTCTCATGCCTTCAAGACCTTGGGACATGGAAAGTTGGTAGGTGTTCCAACTTTTGGAGCTGTAATCTCAACGGGTGGTCAAGGCTTAATTGATGGCTCCTATGTTCGTATGCCATTTAGAGCATGGTATGTAAAAGCTACAGGGGAGAACATGGAACATGGACCTGCTGTTCCAGACGTGATTATTTATAATCAACCAGATTCTAAAGTAAAAGGGAATGATGAGCAATTAGCCAAGGCGGTAGAGTTGTTACTGCAAGAAGTGAAATAAAATATAAAAGGCTTTCCAATGTTGGAAAGCCTTTTTTTGGCGCCTCAGGTAGGGCTCGAACCTACGACCTACGGATTAACAGTCCGCCGCTCTAACCAGCTGAGCTACTGAGGCGTTTACTTTGTTTGTAAAGCGTTGAAAATTTATACTAATCGATCAATAATTGCAAAAAAAAATTTATTTAAAAATTAAAAAAGATAAAAGAGTCAAATTGTTATTTTTGCAAATCTTTGTAAATCAACTTTGTTGATCAAATTAACGATATAAAATTGATATGAGCTTATTAACTGTTGGTACTGTGGCCTTTGATTCTATTGAAACTCCATTCGGGAAGGCTGATAAAATTGTAGGTGGTGCAGCTACCTTTATTGGCTTATCTGCTTCCTATTTTGTAGACCGAGTGAATGTGGTTTCTGTAATTGGAGATGATTTTCCAACTACGGTATTAGATGATATGAAAACTCGAGGTATTGACTTGGAAGGACTTCAAGTAAAGCCTGGAGAAAAATCATTCTTCTGGGCTGGTAAGTACCACAATAATATGAATTCAAGAGATACATTAGATACCCAATTGAATGTGCTGGCTGAATTCGATCCTGTTTTACCAGCATCTTACAAAAATCCTACTCATCTAATGTTGGGTAACTTAACTCCAGCTGTTCAAATGCGCGTGTTAGAGCAATTAGAATCTAAGCCTGCGTTGACCATCATGGATACGATGAACTTCTGGATGGATGTAGCTTGGGATGAATTACTTGAAGTCATCAAAAAGGTAGATGTATTGATGATCAATGATGAAGAGGCTCGTCAATTATCTAAAGAATATTCCTTAGTTACTGCAGCAAGAAAGATCCTTACCATGGGACCAGAATATTTAGTGATCAAGAAAGGGGAGCATGGTGCTCTACTATTCCATGGAGATCGAATTTTTTCAGCTCCTGCACTTCCTTTAGAAATGGTTTATGATCCAACAGGTGCCGGTGATACTTTTGCAGGTGGCTTCACTGGCTATCTGGCACAGGGTGGAGATATAGACTTTGAAAAAATGAAGTCGGCAATTATTTATGGTTCTGCAATGGCATCCTTCACCGTTGAAAAATTTGGCATTGAACGACTAGCTGAATTAGGTCAGGATGAGGTGCAGCGACGGGTTAAGCGTTTCCAAGATTTAGCTCAGTTTAGCATATAAAAAAAGTCCCGAGTAAAGTACTCGGGACTTTTTTTATTCCTTGTTGGCCAATGGTCCACAAGCAGCATCGATATCTCTACCTCGCGATTTTCTAACCGTTACCATGATACCTTTCCTTCTAAGATAAGCTGCAAATGCATCTACTTTTTTGGCATCGGATCTAGAGAATTCAGAACCATCTATTGGGTTATACTCGATGATATTGATTTTAACGGGGAAGTTGGAACAGAGTTTGGCTAGGTTCTTTGCATCCTCAATACTGTCGTTGTAATTCTGAAATGAGATGTACTCGTAGCTGATTTTATTTCCTGTGTTGGTATGAAAATATTGTAGGCTATCCATTAGGATATCAAGGTTATTTTGCTCGTTAATTGGCATGATTTCATCTCGCTTAGTATCGTCTGCAGCATGCAAGGATAGTGCCAAGTTGAATTTTACTTGATCATCTGCTAGTTTTTTGATCATCTTAGCAATTCCTGCTGTACTTACCGTGATTCGTTTAGGAGACATGCCTAGGCCTTCGGACGAGGAGATTTTTTCTACAGATTCCAACACGTTCTTATACGCTAAGAGGGGTTCGCCCATACCCATATACACAATATTGGTTAGTGGATGCCCAAAGTGTTCCTCCGCTTGTTTATTGACTAGTAGTACTTGGTCATATATCTCAGCCGCATCTAGGTTGCGAAGGCGTTTCATTCTGCCCGTAGCACAAAACTTACAAGTCAGGGAACAACCCACTTGAGAAGATACACAAACGGTATATCGATTATCATTAGGTACTGGAATAAGTACGGATTCGATTAGATGGCCATCATGTAGTTTGAACCTAGATTTGATCGTACCGTCTATACTTTTTTGCATTTTATCCAGTTCAATAGGTAGAATGGTGAAGTGCGTATTGAGCTTATTCCTTAAGTCTTTAGAGAGGTTGGTCATCTCCTCGAATTG
>CAXQNQ010000044.1:0-11139 GCA_964225135.1 Mesoflavibacter profundi | reverse complement strand
ACTAAAGGCCAATCTAGCCATTCATTTAAAAACTTAGACAGTCTAATATGTCTCCAACAATAATTCGTGTTAAAGGATTCCTAGTTTATTTAATTTCAAGTAGATATCTGAATAGAAAAGGTGATTTCATCTAATTATTACTTGAGATAAGACTTGATTTCATTACTTTTAAAGTAGTCCATTTTAGGACTATGCCTTTCACAACCCCTCGGTGAATTAACAATTACTTAACCTAGGATTAATCTAAGCAGTGCTTAATCTTTATTTTCTTTGAGTCCTTAAATTGTTATAAATGGAAATGAGCACCTTTGTCATGTGGGTAGGTTTCATGTTAGCTTCATTCTCTGTAGTGGGGAACGATGTTATACAAACCTTGGGAACCTTTTTAACATCGAACGAGAAAAAACTCAAATGGTATGTTCTGTATGCATTTGCTGCAACGATCATGGTTGCTGCCTTGGTCAATGGTTATGTGCAATCAGACATTCATTACGGTCGACTGGATAAATACCTACCTGAGCTGACAGTAGACTTGTACAAATGGTACTATTTGATTCCTCCATTTGTACTTTTGTTTATTACAAGAATAGGGATTCCAGTAAGTACTACTTTTATGATACTTACACTCTTTTCATTAAATAAAGTACCTAATGATATAGGATCCCTAATAGCCTCCATTTTTGATTCTAGCACAAAAATGGGAGGAATGATCAACAAGTCACTACTCGGCTATTTGGTTGCTTTTGCATCTGCAATTGCTATTTATATTGCGATCTCAAAATTGACTGAAAAAAGATTCAAGGAAAACCCAATAAAAGCTGAAAATTATAAGTTCTGGGCTATTGCGCAATGGCTTACGACTGGATTTTTATGGTTTCAATGGTTAACACAAGATTTAGCTAATATCTATGTATATCTTCAGGGTGGACAAAATATGAGCCCACTTCAGTTCATATTATCACTAATTATTCTATTAGGATTATTGGCACTTATATTCTACAGAAGAGGAGGTAATGTACAAGAAGTAGTTAGAAGAAAATTCAATACAGCTGATATCCGTTCAGCAACCTTTATTGATCTCATTTACGCCATCATCTTGTATGTGTTTAAATACGATAGTCTTTTTGGTATGGAGTATCAATTCCCCTGGACAGGGAACTTACCGATGTCTACCACTTGGGTATTTATTGGCTTACTAGCAGGTAGAGAAATTGGAATCAGGTTAATAACTGATAATGGATTGAAAAAGGAGACTTTTAAGGAGGTCTTATCTGATCTGGGTAAGGTTTCTCTGGGACTGGTAGTAAGTGTTGTACTAGTTATCATTATCAAATTGCTATCAACCTAAGCGCTCAAGCTATATAGCTAATAAAAGCCAAGCAGATTACTTTCAGCTTGGCTTTTTTGCTTTATTCACAACTATGTAGCACATTTGATGTTTAAATGAAAAAAACATGAGACACATCCTATTCATCATTATTATAATTTTAAGTATAACAAGCTCATTATCAGCACAATATAGGCTTTCACTTAAAGTTTGGGATGAAGAAAATGACTTACCAATTCCCTATGCTACTATTGGGGTGTTAGAATCAAACAACACCTTAGTCCAAGGAGGACTATCTGATGAAAATGGCCATGTGACTTTAAATATAGAAACTAGTGGTTCTTACGATTTAAGAATAAGTTATTTAGGTTTTGAAGAAAAACTCATTGAAAGTATATCCATCACAGAAGATCAAGATCTTGGAAAAGTTTCTATGAAAGTCAATGCACAGGCTTTAGAGGAATTCCAGGTTACTGGAAAAAGATCCTATGTACAATATGGTTTAGAAAAAAAAGTATTCAATGTTGAAGATAACTTAGCCTCTACTACCGGAGATGCAACAGAGTTATTAAGAAACATTCCTTCTGTAACAGTAGATCAGGAAGGTAACATATCACTGAGAGGAAGTCAAAATATAAGAATACTAATCAATGGGCAAGAGTCTGGACTCGCAGGTTTAGACCGAAGAGCTGTTTTGTCTCAGATTGATGCCTCATCCATAAAGAATATTGAGGTTATTACTAATCCTTCTGCAAAATATGATCCAGAAGGTAGTGGTGGTATCATAAATATTACCACCAAGAAAATGAACAAAAAAGGGTTTAACCTTATTACTAGCCTGAATGGTGGAACTGGCCCTAGACTTAATGGTAGTGTTACATCTAACCTAAAAGTTGGTAAGTGGAACTTAACGGCTGGTTATTCTGGGCGGTATAATGAATCCTTCCGCAGGGGGATTACAGATAGGACTACCTATTTACCTAGTATTGATAGTTTATATAGACAATACTATGATTTCCTAGGTACTCCCCTAGATAAAAACCATAATGCGAACGCGGGAATTGAGTATATCATAAATTCCAACACATCTATTTCATTAAATGGAAATATTGGAATCTCAGATGAAGATGATCCAGCAGCAAGAATTTCAGATTTCTATGATAATCTTGGTAACCAAAGCCATTATTCTTGGAGAAGAGAAAATGAGGCTGAGCTTGGTTCCACCAAAGAAATAAATGCAAACTACAACCAGATTTTCGACAACCTAGATCAAAGTCTAGATATCTCGGTTCGATATAGCCAAAGAAATGACGAAGAATCTAGTTTAGTTACAGATTCCTTCTTCTACATGGATGAATCGCTTTGGTATTCAACTATACAATCTAATGGATCTATTGGTGAACGAAATACTTTTGTTGGCCAATTGGATTTCGTATATCCGTTCAATAAACAAACAAAGCTTGAAACGGGTGGTAGATTCAATAGAAGAGTTTTTGATAATGATTATACCTTAAATAACGTAGACCCAGTTACGCTACAAGAAACAGTCAATGAATTGTTCAGTAATCATTTTATTTACACAGAAAATATCAGTGCAGCTTACGGTATTTTCAGTCATAAATTCAATACACTTTCCACTCAAGTTGGGCTTCGATATGAATACACGAATACCTTAGCTGACTTAGTTGAAATCGAGCAAGTTCCTAATGATTACCATATGTTATTCCCTTCTGCCGCAGTATCCTATGAATGGAATGAAACACAATCAATTCAAGCCTCCTACAGCAGAAGGATAAATAGACCTAGAACTTGGTCCCTTAATCCATTCACAGATTACTCAGATCCTTTGAATATTAGGAGAGGTAACCCTTACTTATTACCTGAAACGATTAATTCTTATGAGATTAATTATCAAGTCACTCGAGATAAGGGCTCTATTGCTGCATCGGTATTCCACAGAGAGACTAATCAAATTATTACCCGAATTACAGAAATTCAAAATGATTCCGTAAGAATATCGACTTCAACCAACTTGGCTTCAGGACAAAATTCAGGTATAGAACTCATTCTCAGTATAAGACCTACCAAATGGTGGAACATAAATACCAACTATTCGGTTTTTAGATCAAAGCTAGATGGTTCAAATGTAGATGCTAATCTTACCAATGAAGGTTATATGGGATCTGGTAGATTTATGTCTATGATGAATTTTAAAAAGGGATTTGGTATTCAAATCTCAGGGTTTTATAGAACACCAATGGTGCGAATACAAGGTACAACAGCAGCTATTTATTCCTTTGATTGCTCTATACAACAACAACTCTTTGATGGGAAAGGAACAGTTTCTTTGAGACTATCAGATGTATTTGACACCCGTCAGTGGGCCTATTTTTCTGAAGAACCTGGTTTATTTGAACTAAACGGAGTTTGGAAAAGACAAAGTCGAATATTGGTAGCGGGTTTTAGATATTCTTTACAACAAGAAACTAGAAAAGCAAGAAATGAAAGAGGCAGGTCAGGAATGGGTGGCGAGGAAATGGACTTCTAAAAAGCGTATATGGTAAAACTCATAGTAGATAGTGGAGGGACAAAAGCCGATTGGACATTAATTCAGCGCGATCAAGTGCTTAAACAATTTAGTTCTAATGGTCTTCAACCCTTCGTTCAAAGTCAAATAGAAATGCTACAAACCATAGATGCATTAGACTTATCTACTGAAGAAGTTAATTCCATTGAATCTATTTATTATTACGGATCTGGTTGTGGTGCTATTGAACAGCAGAACTATATAGCTTCCTTACTTCAAACTAAATTCAAATCAGCCGAGATTATTGCTAAAGGCGATTTATTAGGTGCGGCTATTGCTTGCTGCGGTAATGAATCAGGTTTAGTAGGTATTCTTGGTACAGGTTCTAACTCCTGCTTTTATGATGGGCATAAAATAGTTTTACAGGTTCCTTCCTTAGGATTTATTCTTGGAGATGAAGGATCTGGGGCTAATATTGGAAAAGAACTAATTAAAAGCTATTTTTATGGAACAATGCCACCTGGTTTATCAGATTCTTTTAGAGTAATTATACCGGGTGAAAGAGAAGAAGTACTAAATCATATTTACAGAAAGCCAAAACCTAATGTTTACCTAGCTTCTATCGCTAAGTTTGCTGTAGACCATAAGGAGCATACTTTCATACAAAACTTGATTTCTGCTAACTTCAACGCATTTATTGAAAACCAAATTTTACAATACCAACCCTCTCCAAATAATCCTGTTCATTTTGTTGGATCTATTGCCTTCATCTGGAAAGATTTACTTGCTACATGTTTAAAGAAATATGAACTTGAACTGGGCAAAATAATAACAAGACCTATTGAGGCATTGACCCAATATCATATGCATAATGAATAATCAATGAAAGAGTCAATCAAAAGAATTGCAGTTTTTACATCAGGAGGTGATGCGCCAGGCATGAATGCCGCTATTCGCGCCGTCGTACGTACTGCTTCTAACTACGATCTACACGTTTACGGAATTTTTAGAGGTTACCAAGGTTTAATAGAAGGCGACTTAAAACGCTTAGAAAAAAGAGATGTTGGAAATATTATCCACAGAGGGGGTACCATTTTAAAGACTGCCCGATCGATGGAATTTATGACGCCAGAAGGAAGAAAGAAGGCCTATGACAACTTGAAAGCCTATGACATAGATGCCTGCATTGCTATTGGTGGTAATGGTACACTTACAGGTGCTAATATTTTTACCGAAGAATATGGCATACCCTTCGTAGGACTTCCTGGAACAATAGACAATGACCTTGCCGGTACGGACTTTTCAATTGGGTTTGATACAGCTGTAAATACAGCCATTGAAGCAGTAGATAAAATTAGAGATACTGCCGCTTCTCATAACAGACTTTTCTTTATTGAGGTTATGGGAAGACACTCTGGCTATATTGCACTTTATACTGCTATTGGAAGTGGAGCCGGTTCTGTATTAATTACAGAGGTCAATACATCGACTGATGCTTTAATTCAGCAACTCAAACAAAGCCATATTCGTAAAAAGCAATTTAGTCTAGTTATTGTCGCGGAAGGCAATGAGAATGGTACCGCTCATGAAGTTGCTAAACGTGTGCAAGATGAACTTGGAGATCTTTATGAAGCCAAAGTAACTACGCTTGGACACCTGCAAAGGGGTGGATCACCTAGCTCTGCTGACCGAGTATTATCATCCAGATTAGGTCACTCTGCAGTATTGGCATTGATAGAAGGAAATCATAATGTTATGGTTGGGATTTCAAAAGGGAAAGTTTCCTTTACTCCTATATCTAAAGCCATACTAGGACAAAACAAGATCAATAAGGATCTTATAGAAATGGCGCAAATACTTGCGATATAAAAGAAAAGAGGAGTTTTAACTCCTCTTTTCTTTTTGATCAAACAATAATAAAATCAAAGGTAGCAAGAAATGTGGGAATCGATATATTACTTCATATATCCCATCGTGTAAACTCATTAATGGCATTTCAATGTAGAATGTACTTACTATTCGAGCAAAAGCAGTTAAAGCACCCCATATGATACAGTAAGCAAGCGCCCCTCTGTATAAAATAGGCTTAGATTTAACGAAAAGTAATACCACAGCAATTAAATCTAAAACACCGAACACCATCAAAAAGCTGGTAGTCATTTTTTCAGTGAAAAACGGAAAGGTCTCCCATACCATTTGAGAAAAATTAAAAGGCGTATTATAAAATCCTATAGCATACAAGCCATGCCCAATAAAGGTTAAGGCAACTAAAACTCGTATAATATCAAATATGGAAAAACGCTTAAAAGCATTATCTCTATGCCAAAAGTAGAATAAATAGACGCAACCGAACTGTGCACTATATTCTATGAATTGTCCAATCCTAAAAAAATTACCTTTAAACAATGCTATGGCAATGATGGTTAAAATCAATGCGTTTAGTAAAAATACCATTCGAAATCGTTTCCGATATACCTCAGGTAAACAAGCAACCACTACGCCCAAAGTCAATATTATCCCACATAAATGCTGATAATAAAACATCAGATCCCAACTTAAGTAAGCCGACCATTCAACTTGAACAAGTTCTAATAATGGAGCCAGCATATTTTCATCCCAAAATAATTCTGAATAGGGAGCAATAAAAAAAAGATGTTGATATGCTCTTCCAAATAATACACTTATCGTTGCCAATTGAAGCCAAAAAAATAGGCCCTTTTTACTTAAATTGTTTATCAAACGGTCAAATATCATGGAGAAATCATTAGTTGCTTTTTACATCACATTTCCCAATAAAGATACAGCAGAAAATATTTGTAATTTATTAATTCGAGAAAAATTAATAGCATGTTCAAATACCATTGATATCCAAGCGGCTTATTGGTGGCAGGAAACTATTCAACAAGAAGGCGAAATACTAGTATTCGCAAAGAGCTGTGCTCATTTAGTAGAAGCCATTACGAATCGAATAGAAGCACTTCATCCATACGAAGTTCCCTGTATTATTCATTGGCCTATTGCAGCCAATCCTGCTTACACAAATTGGGTCATTTCAACCGTCCAATAATGAGTTAATCTTTAATTCTAGACTGACTTGTCTCCAACAAAAAGGCTTTTAAAAATTCATCAATATCGCCATTCAAGACCGCATCTGTCTTGGAGGTCTGATAGTTCGTTCTGTGGTCTTTAACCCGCCTATCATCCAAAACATAAGAACGTATCTGAGAGCCCCACTCATTCTTCATCTTAGAATCTTCTACTTCTCCTTTTGCAGCTCTTTGTTTCTCCAATTCTAATTGATACAACCTACTTTTCAGTTGCTTCATTGCTTTATCTCTATTCTTATGCTGAGATCTTTCTTCTTGGCACTCTACTACTACCCCAGACGGAATATGGCGAACGCGGACCGCAGATTCGGTTTTATTGACGTGCTGACCACCTGCCCCACTTGCTCTAAAAGTATCCCAACTTAAATCTGCTGGATTAATATCAATCTCAATGCGCTCGTCCACCCTTGGATGGACAAAAACAGAGGCAAATGAGGTCATTCGTTTTCCTTGAGCATTATAAGGACTAACCCTTACCAGCCTATGGACTCCATTCTCTCCTTTTAATAATCCAAAAGCAAAGTCTCCAGTAATTTCTAATTCAACCTTTTTGATACCGGCAACATCACCAGGAAGATGGTTGACTTCGGAAACCTTAAAGCCTTTTTTCTCCCCCCACATCAAATACATTCGATACAGCATATCTGCCCAGTCACAGGCTTCCGTTCCACCTGCACCAGCATTGATCTCTAGAAAAGCACCTAACTCATCCTCTTCTTTAACTAAAGTTGCTTTAAATTCCACATCATCAATAATGCGCAAGGCCTCTTGATATCTTTCCTCTATTTCCTCTTCCTCCGCTTCTCCTTCTTTAGCAAATTCTAATAAGACCTCAATGTCATCCACTACATCACTTATAGAATTATACAGTTCTACCCAATTCTTATGACTCTTTATAGTCTTTAATATGGATTCGGCTTGATCAGGATTATCCCAGAAATTAGGATCTAATGTGAATTGTTCTTTTTCTTCTATTTGGATTAATCTAGCATCAATGTCAAAGATACCTCCTTATGATGCCCAAACGGGTTTGCAGTTCTTTAAACTGGTCAGTTGTCATATTTTGATTTTTTTAGCCCTGCAAAATAAGACTTATTTACCCAAAATAAAAAAAGCCCCAAACAAGTCACATGTTCAGGGCTATGATATCTTTTAACCTGTCTAATTTTCAAATTTATAGGTAATGGAACCGCATTCTTCCGCTTTAGAAGAAGGGCTGAATTTCCATCTTTTCGCATTATTAATAGCAATATTCTTCAAGGTCGAGTTCTGAGTGGTTGATCCAGCACTTGTAAATCTGACTGAAGAAGGTATCACATTACCATTGCTATCCACACACAAATTAATCACAACTGTGCCCGTATTTGAAGTATTATTAGCTACATCCGGCCTAGAACCAATCCCTCTATCACCTAATCCCCCTCCTACTTGTCCATTTCCTTTTGCAGCACCTTCAAGATTTTTTGAGTCAGGATCTCCTAAATCATCTCCTTGGTTGCCAGCTGTATTAGTGTTACCCTTTCCTGATCCTTTACCAATATTCTTGAATCGATCAGCTGCTTCTTTTCTTTTACGAGCTTCTTCAGCTTCGCGTTCTTTTCGCTCTTTTTCTTGTTGCGCTTTAATGGCGTCTTGTTTTTCTTTTTCCTTACGCTTACGCTCCAATTCTAAGGCTTCTTCATCTATGGTCTCGACTACCTCTGTTGGTTCAGTAATCTCCTCAACAACCTCTTCTACAGGTTCTTCTACAGGCTCCTCAATGATTTCTTCAACGACTTCCTCCTCAACAGGTTCTGGCTCGGGCTCGGGTTCCGGTTCTGGCTCGGGTTCTTTTATCTCCACATTTTCAAAACCTTGACCGGAGTTATCACCCAAATTAACAGTAATCCCCTGTTGTCCAGGCGGTGGATTTTGATACGTCAATAATGGCAGTATCATTAAAAGAATTAAAACGGCATGGAATAAGACTGATGCCAGTATTCCTTTCCGTCTGTTGTCGTCATTTTCAGAATTAGATTGCATAGTGCTCGGTTTTCCTTATAATAACGGATATTTTCTCTAAAGTTGTTGATTAAAACACCCTATCAGTGTTCCAACTTACTTTCCAATAGTCAAAATTAACTCTACATCATATTTTCGACCTAAGTCCATGGCCTGAACAACGCTCTGAGTTGGAGCATTGTCAGAAGGTGCTAATTTCATATAAGTTTTCTCCCCTCTCTTTTTTCTTGATCGCACTTTCCTTGCTAAATCAGCATAATCCACTTGCCGCCCATTAAATCGATACGACCCATCACTTCTTATAGCGATTTCATCTAAGTTATTCTTAGATGATGGTTGTGCTACCCTTTGCTTGCCTGGCAATTTAAGGTTTACAGCATTAGGCGATACTAAAGAAGAAGTCAGCATAAAAAAGATTAGTAATAGAAAAATGATGTCCGTTAAAGAGGACATACTAAATTCTGCACTAACCTTATTATTTTTTTTCAAGCCCATAATCCTTAATTTTTGGTGGGTTGAGTGGCAATAATCGCTTGCACTCCAATCTTCCCAGCAGCTTCCATCACCCTTTTGATATACTTGAACTCAGTAGTTTGATCCGTAACTATAGCTACCGTAAAATTAGATCTGTCCTGAACATCATTCAAACAATCTTCAATTTTTTGTGCCAATAAACGATCTGAAACTTCTTTACCATTTACTTTAAACCTTCCACCGTCTAAAACGGATACAACAGCAGATTGTGGTGCAACAGTTTTAGAGTCTGATTCTGGAAGGTTCACCTTATCCTGTATCTGGATGACAGAAGATGTAAGCATGAAAAATATAAGTAACAAGAATATAATGTCCGTCAAAGAGGACATGCTAAATTCTGCACTTACTTTATTTCTTTTACCCAATCCCATAGATTAAACAGATTGAGGTTCTTGAAGTAGGTCCATAAACTCAGTAGTAGTTCGTTCCATTTTATAAACTACCTTTTCTACCGATGCTACCAGTAAGTTATAGCCAACAAAAGCAAGAATACCGATAAATAGTCCGAAAGCTGTTGTTATTAAGGCTTGATAAATACCACTAGCCAGGGCATCAGGCGTTACATTTTCCGAAGTGGACATTTCATAAAATGCCATAATCATACCTGTTACTGTACCAAAGAATCCAATCATAGGAGCAGCACCTGCAATAGAGGCTAAAGTAGACAGGTTTTTCTCCAACTTGAAAATTTCTAAATTACCTACATTCTCAATAGCAGCATCAATATCTCTTAATGGCTTACCAATACGCATTAAACCTTTTTCTACCATTCTAGCCACTGGAGAATTGGTGCTCTGGCAAAGAGACTTAGCCGCTTGTATATTCTCTGAATTCACATAGGCTCTAATATTTTCTATAAAACCGATGTCTTCCTTTGCGGCTTTTTTAATGGTGAAATAACGCTCAACAAAAATGTAAAAAGCAATAATAGATAAGGTGAACATAATAGCATAAATAAACATACCTAAAGGTCCACCCTCAATAATAATATCAAGAAAGCTTTGGGATTCCTCCGTTACAAGATCAGTACTTTGAAAGAAAAGGAATAATGGCTTTTGAAACATAGCTAAATAATTTACCTGTAAGAGTTAATTGTTTGTGACATCCTTCTAAAACGAAGGCTTTTAAACTATAGTATATAATACAAAGTTTGAATTTAACTTTTTTTATCTAAAAAATCTCAGGTGGCAGCAGGTTTGTCCAACCTTTTTTAAATACAATCGTATATTAGGTATAATATTTAATTATATATCAGATCTTTATTCAAAATGAATCCATACAATTATGCACCAACTTATGGATTAATTGTCCTTCAGCTTTGAAATATCAAAAAAAATCACAATTTTGCAATTAGCGAAAATTCGCTAAAAATCAAAACTCATCATTTAATTCATGAGAAGAATCAAAAAAGTAGCAGTTCTTGGATCAGGTATCATGGGTTCTGGAATAGCCTGTCACCTGGCTAATATCGGATTGGAAGTACTCTTATTGGATATACTACCCTTTGACTTAACTGAAGACCAAAAACAAAATCAAGCTATAAGAAATAGCCTAGCGGATCAAGCACTAAAGCAGGCCCTAAAAGCTAAATTGGCTCCTTTATACAAAAAAGACTTTGCCAAACGAATCACAACTGGAAACTT
>CAXQNQ010000043.1:0-3598 GCA_964225135.1 Mesoflavibacter profundi | reverse complement strand
ATTCAATTTATGGGATGATTTAAGTAGCTTGGAGGATTTATATGTCTTAGATCCTTTAGGCTATCATGCATTCTTGAAATTGCAGATGTGTGCTACAATAATTATTACAGATTCAGGTGGCGTGCAGGAAGAGAGTTCGTTTTTAAATATTCCCTGTTTAACTTTAAGGGCAAATACGGAACGACCAATAACTGTTGAACAAGGCACAAATCTGTTGGTTGGACATAAAGATCTTTCTTTTTTTGAGGAACAGATTGAGAACATTTTAGCTGGAGATTGGAGACAATCAGATTTGCCTTCTTATTGGGATGGTCAAACAGCTTTTCGTATCAGTCAAATTTTTAAGAATAAAATAATACCTGCATGCAAAAAATACTCGTAACAGGCGGCTGCGGCTTCATCGGCTCACATACAGTAGTAGATCTAAAAGATTTAGGCTATAGCCCATTGAGTATAGATAACTTCTCGAATGCAAATCGAGCGGTAAAACCCATTCTAAAAGCAATGACGGAAGGGACTTTTGCCAATGCTGATGTGGATTTGGCTGGGGATTATGAGGTATTGAATAAGTTACCTTTTTTAAATGAGGTAGATGCTATTATACATTTTGCAGCGTATAAAGCAGTAGGAGAGTCTGTGGAGCAACCCTTGATGTACTTTCATAACAATATGAATTCTTTGTTGAATGTCCTTCGTTTGGCAGAGGAGTTCGATATCAAAAATATCATCTTTTCTTCTTCTTGTTCGGTGTATGGGAACACAGCTAGCTTGCCCGTGAATGAGGAGGTGGCAAGGGAAGAAGCAGAATCCCCTTATGCAAGAACCAAACAAATGGGAGAGGATGTATTGATGGATTATGCCAAAGCAAATCCAGATATTCGGATTATTGCTTTACGCTATTTTAATCCTTGTGGAGCACATCCTTCGGCTTTAATTGGGGAAGCATCCTTAAATCCACCTAATAATTTGGTTCCGGTGATCATGGAAGTAGGAGCAGGTAAGCGGGAGAAGATTACCATTTTTGGAGATGATTATCCGACTCGAGATGGGACTTGTATTCGGGATTATATTCATGTAATGGATTTGGCTCGAGCGCATACCTTGGCAGTTCAATATTTATTGGAAGGAAAGCAGGAAGAAGCTTTTGATATTATCAATCTGGGGTCTGGAGAAGGCTATTCTGTGACGGAAATGGTTAATGCCTTTGAGGCTACCACTGGTCAGAATTTGAATTATGAATACGGGCCAAGACGAGCAGGGGATGTGATTCAGATCTATTGTGATTATACCAAAGCAAAAGCTACCTTGGGCTGGGAGCCGAAGTATGGGGTAGAGTCCATTATGCGAGACGCCTGGGCTTGGGAGCAAAAGCGTACTTATTAATGCCTAAGTTTAAAATTTCTAAAGGACTCTTATTTCTTTTTATCGCTGCAGTAGTGCTAATGTCATGGCATAATGTGTCCAAACGACCCTCAGCATCCGATCTTTTTGTATTACCACTATATCTTGAAGGTATATCCACCCAATTAAATGCAGCAGAATTATCTTTTGAGGAACAAGTTCTTGTTATTAATCAGCTTCAGCAGAATATGCTGAGTATAGCTCCTCAGGACAAAGGGATTCCAGAGGGACAAGATAGGGGATTGCAGCAATTATCTTTTTGTGGATATGGTTTGTGTTATGATAAGAGTTATGCTTTGGAAATCTTGCTCGAGCAACTAGGTTTTAAAACTAGGCATGTGAGTATATATGATGATCCGGAAGGAACAAGCTTGATTAAGGATTTAAGTACTCGCGGGATATTAAGCCACGCATGTACAGAGGTACTTACCAAGCGTGGATGGTTGGTAATTGATCCTAATTTTGCCTGGATGGCATTGGATAAGGATGGTAATCCAGTTTCTTTAGCATCAGATGAACAATGGGCGGATTCAAACAACTTTATATCTCCTCCTCCTTATCCTATCTATATGCAAGATCATCATATTGTGTATGGCTTGTATTCTCGTCATGGCCAATTTTTTAAACCGTATAATAGGATTCCTGATGTCAATTGGAGAGGCTTATTGTATAATTTGTAAAGACTTATTTGATGCATAAATCATCTTCCATACACTTAGGTGCTTTATTAGCTACCATAGTTGTTTTCATAGTCAACGCCCTCATCCCCAGCTTTGTCAATGGATTTACTGAGGGGCTTAACTTTGACTTGACAAGGTTATGGGAGAATATAAGATCTGAAGAGATATATTACTTTCGTTTGGCGGATAGTGAGTTTGCTCGAAAATTATTTGTTCTAGGATTTCAGAAAGCATGCAATGTCATTGGCATTCCTTTTCAGTTTGCTTTCAATTTGATCAACTTCACTGCTCTTTTCTATTTTTTTGTTGCTTCATATCGCTTGACGAAGACGGGATTAAAAACTTTGAATCCGTATGTATACTGCTTTTTCATTGCTCTTTCATTTCCAATTCTATTTGCTTTCCTTCCTGTAATTTTTACTTATGATGATATCGTCCAATTTCTTTTTTTAAGCTTATTTATCAATACTTTGTATTCAAAGAAGAACTTTCAGGCTTATGGTTGGTTCTTACTGGCATGTCTTGCTAAAGAAACAACCATATTTTTCGGTGCTTTTCTACTGCCTTACTTTTGGATACAAAAAAGGAATTTAAAGCAAGTTTTCATTGAATTAATCCCTTATGGATGTCTAGTATTCTTGTACTTTATAATTATCTATTTCAGATTTGATGATGCTCTTATTCAAGGAAGTATGAAATACATGGAAGGGAAACGATTCACATTTTACAAAAACAATTTTTCAGATCTTTTTAGAATTGTAGAGGTTGGCTATTATATATTGGCAGTTTACTTATTTCCCTTTGTTTTATGGTTTACTTCACCAAAGATTAGATTAGATAAATCAATTCATTATGGATTTACAAGCTTGGCAGCTTCAAATCTGATCATTGCTTTGATAGCCGCACAAGCAGTAGAAGCAAGGATTTATTTTATGACTCTTATCCCTCTCCTCCCATTTCTGGCTCCACAGCTGCAACAAGCTTGGGATTTTTTGAAAGATAAGCGAAACTTTAGACCTCAATTACTAATTGTATCAGTACTGGTTTCTTCAGTCTTTATCTCGTTATACCATCCTCAAGTTAAACGAGCATATTATGTCTTTGCACCTTATCTGTTTGGCTATTTCACACTTTGTATCTACCTACTATTAAGTTTTTCTTTAAATAAAAAGCGCAACAGCTAAATCAAATTAGAATAAAATACGCTCGCCAAAAACACACCACCTCCCTACCCAAATGTTCTAATTCATACAATTAGTCGAATTATATGGGTTTAAGGGAATGGTTTTCAATTGCTTAGGGTTTTATCGAAAAATGATTGATAAACCTTGAAGCTCGGTCAAACCATAGATCAACCCATTAGTCAACTGGCATTTGCTCAGGTGTTGAAGCGCTTTTTGCATTGGAAGCGGGTGGCTCTTTTTTCAAAAAAACCACAGTTAATGGACTTTATGGGTCAACACCTCTTGGTGGATACCAACTTACCTAATACAGTAGAAGATTATGTTTTGGGCTTG
>CAXQNQ010000042.1:0-13521 GCA_964225135.1 Mesoflavibacter profundi | reverse complement strand
GCAATTTAGGTCAGTCCATATTTGCACAATCCCAACGAATTGTTGACCATAGTATTCAAATTAAAGTCTTTTCTGCTGATTATAGTTATGCTAATCCTAAGCTCAATGCAGGCAATCAACTATTCCTTCCTAACGGCATTGAATTTGGTTATACTAAAACGATAAATGAGCAATTTAGCTTCTCTATTCCTTTAAAATATCACCAAGCAAATATTTCTGAATCTGCTGGGTCTCATTCCGTTTATAGCGTAGATGTTTTAGCTAAATATAATCTCAATAGGAGTCTATCAAAGTGGCGACCATACATTTTGTTTGGTGGTGGAATAATATTTGAAGAAGAAATTGGCTCTTACATTCAAATCCCAATGGGAGCTGGAGTGCATTATATGATTGGAGAACATTCTTTACTAAGTCTTGAAACGCAATACAGACATGGATTAGAAGCACTCAGGAATAATATTCAAATTGGCCTAGGCATTTCTTTTTCTATAGGAAAAGTTAGTGAAGGTGTTCAAGGAGTATCGAACCATACAGATATGGAAAAGATTCCAACGCCTGTCTTAATTTCCAAAGAAGTTAATAGTGAAATTGTTAATTCATCGGATACAGACCATGATGGTATTCCTGATACAGAAGATGATTGTCCTAATCTAGCAGGATTGGGCATTCATGGAGGGTGTCCTGATACGGATAACGATGGTATAAAAGATAGTGCTGATCATTGTCCGGATAAATACGGCCCTATTTCTAATCAAGGTTGCCCCATTATAGATACAGATGGCGATGGTATAAAGGATGAGTTTGATGATTGCCCAACTGAAGCAGGAAGTATTTCATTAAATGGTTGTCCAGATATAGATGGCGATGGTATAAAAGATAGCGAAGATGCCTGTCCTACCATTGCTGGAACGAACCGTGGATGTCCTGAGGAAGATACAGATGGTGATGGGATCCCCGATAGTAAAGATAAGTGTCCAAATATGTTTGGAGATGAAGCACACCTAGGTTGTCCTGAGATGGACAAGGAGGAAAAGACCATGCTCCGATTGGCGGCTGAGAACATTCATTTTCAATTTGGGAAAGCACATCTAATGACAGCTTCCTATTCTACTCTAGATCAAATTGCAGGCTTACTTAGGAAATACCCAGAATTTGAATTAGAAATTATAGGACATACAGATGATGTTGGTCGTAAAGTAAGTAATATGGAACTTTCCTATGACCGGGCAGTCTCTTGTAGAGATTATTTAATCTCAAGATCTATAGAGGAGCGTCGAATAAAGGTCATCGCTGAAGGGGAACTCAAACCCATACAATCTAATTTTACGGAAGAAGGTCGTACTGAAAATAGGAGAGTAGAGTTTAGAATTATTGGTCAGTAAGAAAAAAGCCATCCAGATATCCAGCTGGGTGGCTTTTTTACGAACTACAAGATAGCATGGAGCATCCAATCTTATGCCTGGCCCATTCTGGACGTTTGGCATACCATTTATCATATTTTGGCTGTTCGGTGTATGGCTGCTTTAGCATATCCATAAAGGATTCAATCAAAGCGTATTTGCCTTTCTCTGCTTCTTCTATAGCTAATTGGGCCATGTAATTCCTTAATACATACTTGGGATTTGAATTTTGCATGGTGCTAATTCTATGGGCTATTTCAGTTGATTCACTAGGCAGTACTTCAAGATAAGATTCAAACCATTGAGTCCATTTTTTTAAGACTAAACCTGTTATATCCTCTGGTTGATAGAAGGCTTCATTGATCTTTGAAATAGCTGAAGCTGCACTATCATCAAATTTAACATCACTCAAGGCTCTAAAGAATATGGTCATATCTGTTTCTGCTAAATGCAGCGTTTCAAGCAACGTAGAGATAATTGATTTGATATGCTCTGTTTTTGAAGGCAAACCCAGTTTCTGGGCCATCATTAGAGTATATTTTTGATGAAAATCAGACTGATATGCATCCAGTATTGCTTGAAGTGCGTCTTGATCCTCTATAATTGGATGAAAAGCACTAGCTAATTGGGCTAAATTCCATAAACCAATAGAGGCTTGCTGGCCATAACGATATCTTTTGTGTTGTCGGTCGGTAGTATTTGGTGTCCATCCATGATCATATCCTTCCAGCCAGCCATAAGGTCCATAGTCAATGGTCTGCCCTAAAATGGACATGTTGTCTGTGTTCATAACCCCATGCACAAAGCCAACTCTTTGCCAATGAATAATCATATCAAGGGTGCGCTCACAAATAGCTTTAAACATATTCAAATAAGCTGCCTTACCTGGTTGGCCGCATTCAGGGTAAAATTGTTTTAGCGTGTAGTCCATTAAAACTTGGAGGCTTTTATGATCTTTTCGGGCTAAAAACAATTGAAAGTTTCCAAAACGTATAAAAGTAGGGGCAACTCGACAAACAATTGCACCAGGCTCAGGTTTTGAATTCCCATCATAAAGCATATCACGCATGACTTCCTCACCAGATAAAACCAAGGATAATGCCCTAGTGGTAGGAATACCTAAATGATACATGGCCTCACTGCACAAGAATTCTCGAATGGAGGAACGTAATACTGCCAGTCCGTCGGCAGAGCGGGAGTAAGGAGTTGGGCCGGCTCCTTTTAGTTGTAAAATATAATTAACCGATCCGGTTTTGATCTCTGCGATATTAATTGCACGACCATCACCGAGTTGACCTGCCCAATGTCCAAATTGATGTCCACCATAACATTGGGCATAAGGTTTAAATCCCTTAATGTTCTTATTACCTGACAGGATGTCCAACCATTCTTGGGCATGATCGGATTGGATTTGAATACCTAGTAATGAGCTAACTTCTTTACTCCAAGCAATTAATATTGGTTCACTGACTGGTTTTGGATTAACATATGAATAGCAGGCACCCGGAACTTGTCTTCGATAGTTTTCGGAAATAGGATCAGCTGGTAGATTCCGAGTAAAAGTATCATCTAAGTTTAAATTCAGCATACACAGCAATCAGAGCTATTAATAATTCTTCCAACCCGTTGATTCGAGTTTGGTGTATTTTTCTTTAACTGCATCTTTAAGTGATGCTTTATAATCTTGTATGCTAGACAATACAGAAGGATTACTGGAACCAACGATCTGTGCTGCTAAAATTCCTGCATTTTTTGCCCCATTCAATGCAACTGTTGCAACAGGAACACCTCCAGGCATCTGCAAAATCGAAAGAATAGAATCCCATCCATCAATACTATTAGAAGACTTGATAGGTACTCCAATAACGGGTAAGGGACTGATAGCGGCAACCATCCCAGGTAAGTGGGCAGCTCCTCCAGCTCCTGCAATAATGACTTTGATCCCTCTTTCATGAGCTTCTTTGGCAAAGGACATCATGCGTTCAGGTGTTCGATGTGCTGAGATGATAGTCAGTTCATAATCTAGACCTAAGTGCTCAAGTATTTTTGCTGCTTCTTGCATAACGGGCAGATCTGAATCAGATCCCATAATGATGCTAATAGGTTTCATATGTATTTATTTTGCGATTACGCGAATTTTTGATTTGATTAATTTGGCCTTTTCTTTAGCCTGATCTCTATCCGAGTCTGTAATAGTAATATGCCCCATCTTTCGATAAGGCTTAGTCATGGTTTTACCATAAATATGCGGATACACCCTTGAAACAGCAATACAATCCTCAAAACCTTCATAAACTGCTGGTCCTGTATATTCCTTATCTCCCAAAAGGTTAATCATAATAGCTGGACTCAACATCTCTAGCTCACCTAATGGCATGTTTAAAATACCTCTAATATGTTGTTCGAACTGGGAGCTTGAGCTACTCTCTATAGTATGATGTCCGGAATTATGCGGTCTTGGAGCTACTTCATTAATGAGTACTTCTCCGTCATTTGTTAAAAAGAATTCCACAGCTAATAAACCACAAATATCGTATGCCTCAATTAACTCCGTTGCAAGGAGTTTACATTTTTCTTCTGTTATAGTATCCACTTTTGCGGGAGCAATAAGGAATTCAACCAAGTTCGCAGTAGGGTGGAACTCCATTTCAACTACCGGAAATGTATTTATTTCTCCCTTGGTATTTCTGACAGCTATTACAGCAAGTTCCTTGTTTATATCCACTAGGTCCTCTATGACAGATGGGCAATCCATCACTTGTTCTAGTTTTTCTTTTGTATTAACTACAAATACACCTTTACCATCATAGCCCGCTGTACATGATTTTTGAACAAAAGGTATGCTTATCAAGCCTTGCTCATGTGCATTGATAATGGCTGCTTTGTTTTCAAATAGTTGAAAAGGAGAACTTGGAAAATCATGTTCTGCATAGAATTGCTTCTGCAGACCTTTGTCTTTGATGATTTTCAAAGCCCCCGGTCTAGGATGCACAATAACGCCATCTTTTTCTAGTACTTCCAATGCTTCTACATTGACGTGTTCTATTTCTATGGTGATGACATCCATGTCTTTCCCAAAAGCCATCACATCATCAAAATCTTTGTAATTACCCTCTACAAAAGTACCTGCGTTAGCTGCAGCAGGATAACTTTTTGAACTATCTAGAATATGCGTGTTGATACTCCATTCATTGGTTTCTTTACAAAGCATTTTCCCCAGTTGTCCACCACCTAATATGCCAAGCTTAAAATCTTTGTCTAGATAATTCTTCATTACTTAATGGTTAAAATTTGTCCCAAAGTTATTCTCTTAGGTTTAGATATAAAAAAGTAATTATGTCATTTTTTGCTCAAGCACTTTAAGAGTCGCAAAAAACTTATATTTTGAGGCTACATTCATCAAACAAAAATTTCAAGAAAATAATGCAGCGGATACTGATTAAAAATGGAACAATAATCAATAGAGGATGGCAAAAGAGTGGAGATGTGCTAATTGAAAATGGGCGAATTGCCCAAGTAGGAGGTGTTATAGACGCTGTAGTTGATAAAGAAATAGATGCTACCGGTAAATGGATAATTCCTGGTATTATTGATGATCAAGTGCATTTCAGGGAACCTGGTTTAACCCATAAAGCTGAGTTGAAAACAGAATCTAAAGCTGCTGTTGCAGGTGGTGTTACGACCTACATGGAAATGCCCAATACCAAGCCGAATGCATTAACGCAAGAATTACTACAAGATAAATATGATCGTGCTGCAGAAGTTTCTATGGCTAATTATTCTTTTTTCATGGGGGCTTCGAATGATAATATTGAAGAGGTTCTCAATACAAATACTGAAAATGTCTGTGGCATAAAAGTTTTTATGGGTTCTTCCACTGGTAATATGCTAGTGGATAATGCCCAAACCTTAGAGAATATATTCAGTAATGCTCCAATGTTGGTAGCTACCCATTGTGAAGATGAGGCTACCATCACTGCCAACTTTGAGGCAGCTAAAGCAAAGTATGGAGATAATATCCCAGTAGAACTACACCCTGAAATTAGAAATGTGGATGGTTGCCTAATCTCCAGCTCCTTAGCTGTTGATTTGGCTAAAAAACATAATTCTAGGCTTCATATTTTACATATTTCAACAGCAGATGAATTAGCTCTTTTTGATAATAGTATTCCTTTAAAAGAGAAAAAAATAACAGCAGAAGTTTGTGTGCATCACCTATACTTTAATGCTGATGATTATGCACAGTTTGGTACAGGTATTAAGTGTAATCCTGCGATTAAAGCAGCATCCCATCAAAAGGCCTTGTTTGAGGCTTTATTGGATAACCGCTTAGATATCATCGCTACAGATCATGCACCTCCTACCTGGGAAGAAAAACAAGGTCTATATACATCTGCTCCTTCAGGGGTGCCATTAGTCCAACATACTTTGAACGTAATGTTAGAATTTTATCAAGCAGGAATGATTAGCCCAGAGAGAATTGTTGAAAAAATGTGTCATGCACCTGCAGAATGCTTTAATGTAAGGGAAAGAGGATTTTTAGATGAAGGATATTGGGCAGATGTAGTGGTGGTTGATCCAGGACAAGAGTGGGAAGTATCAAAAGAAAATTTAGAATACAAGTGTAATTGGTCTCCATTTGAGGGACATAAATTCCGTGGCCGAGTTACAGAAACTATTGTTAGTGGTACCTTGGTTTATCAAAATGGGTTATTTTTACAAGATCGAGCTGGACATCGAGTCCTTTTTGACAGAGCTTGATATATTAAACCAAGAAGAAAGCCTTACCAAATAAAGCGCCAGAATATTTGATTTATGAAACAATTAGTTAGCATCCTATCCTGTTGCTTCATCTGGATTGGCGTGTACAGTCAGAACTGTACCGGCAGTTTAGGGGATAATATTTTTATTAATGGAGATTTTGGGGCAGGACCAACAAATGTTTTGATGCAAGATCCAGGCATAGCTCCTGGCTTTATATACAACCCACAGGTGCCTCCTTTTGATGGTGAGTATGTGATCACGCAAGACATTGGTGATTGGGATTGGTATTTTGATTGGTTACCAATTGAAGAAACTAGTAATAATTCAGCTGGATATATGATGGTGGTGAATGCTAGTTTTTCACCTGGATTATTTTACGAGCAAGAGGTAAATGGTCTTTGCGCAAATACCTTGTATGAATTCTCTGCGGATATTATCAATGTAATTCCACCAGGAACGAACGCACTTAAACCCAATGTATCTTTTCTGTTAGATGGACAAGTGGAATTTACTACAGGAGAAGTTCAAGAAGATGGGCAATGGCATAGTTATGGGTTTACTTTTACGACAGGACCGAATCAAACTTCAGTAACACTATCTCTTCGTAATAATGCACCAGGCGGGATTGGCAATGATTTGGCTTTAGATAATATTTCTTTCAGACCTTGTGGTCCAGAAGCCTTCATTTTGCCAGAAGACGTAGAATTTTATTGCCAGGATGGTTCACCTTTTTTATTAGATGCTACAATCATTGGAGATCAATATACCAATCCAGCATATCAATGGCAGATAAGTCTAGATCAAGGTGTTACATGGGATGATTTAGTCGGGGAAACCAATGCTACTTTTCTGCACACTAACTTTACGAGTGGCTTTTATTATTACCGATTTTTATTGGCCAGTGATCAAGGTAATTTGTCCAATGTGAATTGTAGGGTGAATTCAAATACAAAGATTATTGAAGTGCTCCCAAACGAGTATTTTGTAGAAGATACTATATGCGTCGGCTTGAGTTACGATACAGGTCCTAACTCCTATACTGAACCAGGTGTGTATGTAGATTCACTTGTTTCTTTTTATGGCTGTGATAGTATTCAAACGCTCGCATTAGAGGTGATCCCTGATCCAGGTGTTTCAGCATTCTTTGACATCCAAGATCTTAACTGCTCTAATGAAAATGATGGTAGTATTGAGATTGTAGACATTATTAATTTAACTGGTTCTTTCAATGTGAGTCTTAATGGGGAGGATTATTCTGATCAACTTATTTGGACTGATTTGGCAGCAGGGAATTATGAAATCATGATTACAGATCAGTATGGTTGTTTTTTCATGGAAGAGGTAAACCTAGCTGAGCCAGAGCCATTAACGGTAGACTTGGGTCCATCCGTCATTATAGATTTAGGGGATGCTGTATCCATTAATGTACAATCCAATGATTCTCTAACTACCTTAAATTGGAGCCCGTTGGGTTTGGTGCCGTGTGCTAACTGTACTGAATTTGAATTTTCTCCTCAAGAATCAACTTGGTTGCTACTTGAATCTTTGAATGAAGCGGGCTGTTTGGCTATTGATAGTATTAATATTCAGGTTGAAACTTCGAGAAAAGTTTTTATTCCGAATGTAATTTCTCCTAATGGAGATGGCCTAAATGATGTTTTCTTAATTTATGGATCAATACCTAATGTTCTGGGGATACAATTCCTGCAAGTATTTGATCGATGGGGAGGATTAGTATATGAGCAAGAAAATATTTTACCGAATGAAGAAGCATCGGGTTGGAATCCCAGAAATACAAATCATCAAAGTCTAACGGGTACCTATGTTTATATAGCAGAAATCTTGTTTTTTGATGGCATAGTTAAAAGATATTCAGGTGATTTCACCTTGATTCCTTAAATTCAATACATCTAGTTAATATTAAAAACCATTAAGCGTGAACCAGCAAAATTATAGAGGACCTTTTGTCCTGATTACAACCTTATTTTTTCTTTGGGGATTTATCACTGTACTAGTTGATTCATTAGTTCCTAGACTTCGTGAAGTTTTTGAGTTGAGCTTTTTTCAAGCCGGATTAGTTCAATTTGCCTTTTTTGGGGCATATTTCCTTCTATCCATACCAGCTAGTAAGATTTTAGATCGAATCGGATATAGAAAAGGTATTCTACTGGGTCTAATTACTATGGGTGTAGGATGTCTATTATTTTATCCTGCAGCTTCGTACAGAGTATTTGGGGTATTCTTGTTAGCCTACTTCACGATAGCAGGGGGTATGACTATCCTTCAAGTAGCTGCAAATCCTTATGTGGCAGTTTTAGGGTCTGAAGATCAGGCATCTAGTCGATTGAATTTGTCACAGGCATTTAATTCCTTGGGAACAGCTATAGCACCTGCCGTTGGGGCGCTTTTGATATTAAGTGATAATATTAAAACTTCTGATGAAATTGCCCAGTTATCTGATATGGCCAAAGAAGCCTATTATAATGCCGAAGCTTCAGCAGTCCAAACACCTTTCTTAGGTCTAGCAATATTTATAGTTATCCTGACCACTGTGTTTTCTTTGATAAAACTTCCAGAGATGATGTCAGAAGCTTCGACAGGATCTTATTCAGACTTATTCAAAAACAAGAAGTTCATGATGGGAGTAGCTGGAATCTTTTGCTATGTAGGAGCTGAGGTGGCTATTGGTACTTATTTAGTGAATTATTTCTTGAGTATGGATATGGCAACTAACATTGCAAACTCATCCTTTATGTCTGGCTTAGCGCAATGGTTTGATGCCGATATACTAACAAAAGACCCTAAGGCGATAGTGGGAGTCTTTGTTACTTTCTATTGGTCTGGCGCTATGATTGGTCGGTTTGTAGGTTCATATTTAACGAGTAGAATGCAGCCAACGCGCGTATTAAGTATTTTTGCTTCATGTGCCATTGGTATGATCTTACTATCTGTCCTTACGAGTGGCTTTGTTAGTATGTGGAGTATTCTAGCTGTAGGACTCTTTAATTCAATCATGTTCCCAACTATTTTCACTATCGCATTAGATGGTCTAGGTAATTTGAAACCTAAAGCATCTGGTTTGCTTTGCACAGCTATTGTGGGTGGTGCATTGATTCCTCCTTTCTTTGGGAAAATGGTGGATATAATAAGCTTTGGAGCTGCCTTTGTGATTATCACCAGTTTATATGGATTTATATTCTACTATGGATATCGATCAAGCAAGGCAACAGCCTAATAAAAAAGGGTCTTTTCCTCAGAAAAGACCCTTTTTTTCTAGTAGTTGATAGGTTATAATAGATGCAGCGCAAGCCACATTCATAGAGGTTTTGAGACCAAGCATAGGTACATGAATGGCTGTTTTTGTTCGTTCTAACCAAAAATCTGATAAACCTATGATTTCATTACCCAATAAAAGCAAAATGGGTTTGTTTTGATCTTTAAAATCTCGTACAAGTGTGGATTGATTGGTCCACTCTGCGGCAACAATGTGATATTCCTGTTGGAGTTCTTGTGCATCCTCCATTGTTGATAGGGTTCTATGTTTTACGGTAGGTATATTACCTCTGGATATCCTATTGAGTTTTTTACTATCTACATCATGCTTGCTATTCCAGAGAATAACTTCCGACAAACGAGCAGCTTCCGCTAGGCGGAAAATCATGCCAATATTTCTACTAAATTCAAAGTTGTCACAGAGCAAAGCAATTGGATGAGGATTTGTTTCTATGACCCGCATGTCTTCTTTGGTGTCAGGATGAATATCTCTGAATTTTAATTGCTGATGTTTTGATTCCATAATTAGACGTATTTCATAAAATTACATAATGATATGGTGGAGTCAATATTTTAATAGACAAATAAAAATATATAAGGATAAATCATAAAATATAGTATATATTCGTTGACCTCTTGTAATAAGTATATATGCGACTCCTTTTTTGTATCTCATTCATGCTATGCGCCTTGTGTTTGCGCTGCCAATCTTATTTTCCTGTCAAGGATGGAGAGGGCTGGAAACTAATGAATACTAGGGGTGAAGTTTGGAAAAAAAGTAAGTTAGGCAAGGGATCTACCTTTTGTTTTTCTATACCAATAAAATAAAAAGGGGCTGATATACAGCCCCTTTTTATTAAATGATTTTTTTCAATTCGGTTTCAATCATTTCGGCACATCTTAATTTCATTGCCGCAATATTTCCTTCTCGATCTATTAGAATAGTATAAGGAATAGAACGAACTCCATAAGTTCTACCAGCTATAGATTCCCATTTTTTCAAGTCAGAAACGTGATACTCCCATGGTAGGCCATCTTTTTCAATCGCCGCGATCCATTTTTGTCTAGATTTCTCCAATTCAGCCTCAATTCTGGATTCATCACCATTAAATCTAGCTTTAGTTCTGCTGTCTAATCCATCTAATGATACTGAAAATACAGTGAATCCTTGGTCTTTATATTCCTCATATACTTTTACTACATTTGGATTCTCTCTACGACATGGCCCACACCAACTTGCCCAAAAGTCTAGTAATACAACTTGCCCTTTAAGATCAGAGAGGCTATAGCTTTTACCATTTGGATTCTCTAAGGTAATATCTGGAGCGGGTGCACCAACTTGAATAGGACTTTGTGCTGCCAATTGTTGTTGTTGTACCAATTGGCCTTTAACCTGAATCAAACTATTGATTAATTCTGCCTCAGGATATTGCGTTTGTAATTGGCCAATAGCTTTATCATATGCCGCAATATGTTGTAAGGAAGGCTCTTGCTTTGTATTCATACAAATGAATGCAGCACCAATAGGATCTGATGTACTGTCCAGATACTGGTTAATACCTTCATCGTTGATTTGCCTTGTCACGAGTTGATTCAATAAGTTTTTCATGGCATCATTATTAGGAGAGGAAGCTCCTACTTGATATTCAAACATCCTTAGCTTACCTAATTCACCTGTTACTTCAATGAGCTCTTCTCCAGTATTAGATAAATAGATTCTCGAATTATTGCCAATACGTAATTGGAGTAAATCTCCTGGTTTACTATCACTCAGTGGTATTGCAAAAGTACCATCGCTTGCTATTAAGGTGTCGGCTAAGGGTACATATTGTCCATTAGCGGTAAATCGGTCTACTGTAACAGTCATATTTTCGGCACCTGTTAAGGTTCCCGATACTGTAAGTCCTTCAATAGAAGGACCAGAACATGCTAACAAAAGGCTCATAAGCCCTAAAACAATTAGAAATCTTAATTTCATTGTAAGTCGGTTTGAAAAGTACATTAAATGTGACCATGCACAAGTAAAATTTTGTGCAGAATATATATCCAAAAATAAAGGAAAGCCAATAAAATTAAAGGGATTTGAAGAAAAACTTATATGAAGTATGTCTAAATGACCAAATAAGAGGTCATTTAATGGGTTTAACGATAAAAATAAAGGAGCATCATAGTTGCTCCTTTACTTTTAAGCTCCGACCTTCCCAAATTTCTTTAGTATTAAATATAGAAGTAAAACAGAAGCAGCAATTAATATCAAGGAAATCCATACGCCTCCTCCCAAAAAGGTCGATAAAAAGGTGCAGCATATGGATACTATTCCAACTGTAAGTGCATAAGGTAATTGAGTTTTTACATGATCTAAATGATTACAATCAGATGCCAAAGAACTCAATATCGTGGTATCAGAGATTGGAGAGCAGTGATCTCCTAACACAGAAGCTCCTAATACAATGGCTATACAATTAAGCATGAGCTCCATGCTTATTTCAGGATCAATACCTTGTGCTTGGCAAATACTCCAACATGTTGGGATAGCTAAAGGATATATTATTGCCATGGTACTCCAAGAGGAACCAGTTGAAAAGGCAATACCTGCGGCAAGTACAAAAACGATCACTGGGAAAACGTACGGATTCATATTATCAGCTATTGCATTAGATAGGTAATGTGCTGTTTCCAAATCATTGGTTGTTCCAGCTAAAGCCCATGCCATAGTTAAAATAATTAATGCAGGTAACATGGTTTTAAATCCATCAATCATAGTCCCCATACTTCGTTCGAGGTTCATGATCTTTTGGCTAAGCGTCAATATTAACGCTGTAATGACTCCACTCAAACTAGCCCATAGTAAGGCTATATACGAATCTGAATTACCAATAAGAGTACCTAATTTCATGAAGAAACTATCTCCACCAGTACCCATAGCTTTCCATATATCAGACCAGCTCTCCGTTAGACCGTCTACAGAATCAATAAGTTGTCCATAGGTGCTTTCAAAGCCTGTAGTTAGTAATCCTAAAATCGTGACTAAAATAACAATAGCAACAGGTATAGCTGCATTAAATGCTTTTAGCGGTGCACCTTTAACTGGGGATAAGTCTTCTAAGTTTTCTTCAATATCTTCCGTTGAATTAGGTTTGACTTGACCAGTAGTTCGGGCTCTGATTTCTGCCTTAAGCATAGGTCCATAATCTCTTTTAGTTAGAATAACTAATACTATAAAGATTAAGGTTAATATAGGGTAGAAGGAATACTTCAATGAACTTAAAAATAGGGCATAGCTCGTAACATCTGCGAAACCTTCTATTCCTGATACTCCATCTTCAATATAACTTAATTCTGCGCCAATCCATGTGGTAATAAAAGCGATGGCAGCAACAGGAGCTGCGGTACTATCCACAATGTAAGCCAGTTTTTCTCTTGAAATCTTGAATTTATCTGTTACCGAACGCATCGTGTTACCTACAATTAAGGTATTGGCATAATCGTCAAAGAAAATAGCTATTCCCAAGAACCAAGTTACCAATTGAGTTGAGGTATCATTCTTAGCATACTTAGAAAGTCTACTGACAACGCCTGCCATCCCTCCATTTCTAGATATGATGGCTACCATTCCTCCAATTAGAAGAGAGAATAGAATAATAGAAAGGTGGCCGCTATCTGTTAGAGCATCCAGAATATATTTTTGTAGAACCATCCACATACTCTCCAAATAAAAAAGTGGAGCTTCAAATCGGAGACCACCCACAATAAATGCTCCAGAAAAGATACCAACGACTAGGGAAAGTATCACTTCTTTAAA
Organism: Mesoflavibacter profundi; assembly: GCA_964225135.1. Classification (GTDB taxonomy): domain Bacteria; phylum Bacteroidota; class Bacteroidia; order Chitinophagales; family Saprospiraceae; genus AM-2324. Next base: position 282 of record CAXQNQ010000042.1, on the reverse strand, counting down.
AACTAGCGCTAAAAGTATAGCTAGTAGAGGAGGTATGATAGATAATGCTAATGGGATATGCTTTACGCGTAAAGAGCCATCTTTTTTTAGGCTGATGTGATATAGTTTCTTATGCTTGCCATTAGGTAAATCAAATTTGAAAAGCTGACCTTTTCTATTGATGTCTTCTAGTTCTAAAACAGCTATTCCTGCACCTAAAATAAGCTCAGCGGTTTGACCATTAATTATCACCTTAGCGTTGCCATTAGATTCATCTCCTGTAGTAAAAATAATCTGATCTGA
>CAXQNQ010000041.1:0-7676 GCA_964225135.1 Mesoflavibacter profundi | reverse complement strand
GCTAAGCCAAAAGTCCATAAAATTCTCATAGTAGTTAGTAATTTATGATTAAAATAATTGTTTCATAAATTAATGAAAACTTTGGACTATTCCTCTATACTAAAAGGAAAAGCTACTCGGGTTTTTTCCCAAGTTAAGGTAATGACACCTCCATCATCACTAGTAGCTTCAACACTGTAGGTTAGCTCTTCTATTAATTCCTCCATTTGTTCAGGACTTACCTCAAACCTAAGAACATCTTCTTCCATGTCGTATTTAGAAGTACCATGTTGATCCCAAACTTTATTCAAAATGACTGTCCAATTTCCTTCTGTAGGTATAGTAAATAAACCATACTTACCAGCTTCTAGCGTTTGACCATCTATATTTAGATTCTTATCCGTTTCTAAACTTGTAGCTCCATTTGCACCTGAACGCCAAATTTTATCAAATGGAACAAGCTCACCAAAAATTACTCTTTCGCGCACTCTTGGAGATGAATAATCGATATGTACATGCGCTCCACCAACCATCGCCATAGTTTCCTGAGCTGGACTAAGAACTACTTTTTTCTCTGGCTCATTTTGTTCCTCTGCTGGCGTATTTTGACAAGCCACTACAAGAAATAACATAGCCGATAATAATAATAACTGTTTCATAATTAGTTTGTATTTAATGAGGCTAAAGCCTAGTTAATTCTAAGTCTCCATCCTCCGTGGTTAAAATCAAGGTATCGTTTTCAATAATCACATATGGTAACACTTCAACATTACCATCTGGTTCTACTAAAGTGATTTCTTCTAAGGTAGCCGTATATTCATAGGTGAAACTAGCTGTCTCTCCAGTGGACCAAATTTGATTCACAAATAAGTCATTGTTAGATGTAAAAGTCAAGGTTAATTCACCGGTCACACTAGGATTGTCAGAGTCTGTTATCACAACACACCAAGAACCTTCTAAAAGATCAATCGAATTGGGCTTGACCTCTATTGCTCTTGTGGCTGAGCCGATGTTGCCCGCATTATCCGTAGCACTATATGTCAAATAATAAATACCAATATTATCAGTAAGTACTTGACCAGCAACTTGTATTCGACCACTAATATCGCCATCTACATCATCTATTGCTGTAGCTCCTGCTTCTATATAGAGCTCTTCCCTATTTAATATTACCTCTGCATCTCCCAGCAGCGTAATGACAGGTGCGGTGGTATCCCCTATCTGGTTATCGTCTGCTGAACAAGCTATGCATAGCCATACAGGTAAGATAAATAATATGTTTTTCATTGGATTTTATGGTTTTCCTACAATATTAAGACAAATAAGATTTACATGCTTGAAAACCAACCTAGAATATATTTGTCAAAACAGAATAAAAAAGGTATTTTATTATATTAAAATAATTTTAATAATACTATCTATGAAAAATTTAATAAAACTTCTCTTGCTACTCTGTGTATTCTCACTACCCAGTTTTAGCAGCACTGAACTAAAAGCTCAAGAGGATCCATTCATAGGACAGCTTGCTGTATTTGCTGGAAATTTCGCGCCACGTAATTGGGCGTTATGCGATGGACAACTATTATCTATCAGCCAAAATACAGCACTTTTCTCCCTGATTGGTACAACTTATGGTGGAGACGGTAGAACAACTTTTGCCTTGCCAGATTTAAGGGGTAGAGTTGTTATTGGTCCAGGACAAGGACCTGGATTAACTTCAAGAAGTCGAGGTGAAAAAGGCGGCACAGAAGTTGGAGGTAAATCAGGTTCAGGGCCATTCTTGACAGGAGGTAGCTCTACAAAGGGCGTGCCCAATGAACAACCCTATCTAGTGCTAAATTACATTATTTGTCTCGAGGGAAGATTTCCTTCTAGATCCTAATGATAATACATTCAATGCATTGTTATCTAGTATTAAAATAATCAAACAAGAAAATTGATAAAAAATGAAAAACATAATAAAAATAATCCTTTGTGTACTATTATGTTCCTCAGCTAATCTAGGAGATTCAGCACTCAAGGCACAATCTGATCCAATGCTAGGGCAAATTATCCCTGTTGCATTTAATTTTGCACCTGTTGGCTGGGCAAAATGCGAAGGTCAATTATTACCTATTTCAAGCAACACGGCTTTGTTTTCTATTTTAGGAACCACCTATGGCGGGGATGGAAGAACAACTTTTGCCTTACCTGACCTTCGTGGAAGAGTGATTATTGGACCAGGGCAAGCACCTGGATTAAGTTCAAGAAATTTGGGTGAGCAAGGAGGCACAGAAATAGGAGGTAGTGCAGGTACTGGAAATCTTTTAAATGGAGGAATGGCCACCAGTGGGGTTAATAATATGCAACCCTATAATACCGTGACCTATATTATTTCCCTTCAGGGTATATTTCCTTCAAGGTCTTAATCAGTCTTAGAGTAACTGAATTACTTTAACACAAAAAAAATAAAAATGAAAAATTCAATAAAAATATTCCTTTGCCTCTTACTATTCTCATTGACTAAATTAGATCGTGCAGAGCTACAAGCCCAAGATTGTATGATAGGAACAGTGACAACATTTGCAGGAAATTTTGTACCTATAAATTGGGCCTTTTGCTATGGCCAAATATTACCTATTAGACAATATGACGCTTTATTCTCCATTTTAGGAAACACTTATGGTGGAGATGGAAGATCTACTTTTGCCTTACCTGACCTTCGCGGAAGAGCTATCGTCCATGCAGGATCGGGACCTGGCCTAAGTACAAAAAGATTAGGACAGAGAAGTGGCACTGAAATCTCCTCGGCAGGTGGTAGTGGAGTTTTTCAAACTGATGGGACAGGTACTAAGAGTGGAGTCAATAATATGCAACCGTACACAGCCATAAATTATATAATCTGCATTAACGGATTCTATCCTTCTAGAAACTGATTCTTATATTCTGTATAGATTCATTATGAAGAGTCCTACTCGATATTGCTTTTAAAATCGAAGTAGGACTTTTTTACTTTAAAAGTGGTTATAGCTCTTCACCAATGATTGATCATAAGCAGGTCTTAAAACTTCAATCAATATCAATTCCACTTTACCTGCATTAAAGATTCTTACCTTGGTATCCTTCGGAATGACAAAACCGAGTCCCGCTTCAATTTGTTGTACGCCTTCGATAAACTCTAAGCCTAATACCCCCTCTAGCACAATACCCCGCAATTCAAATTGAGCCTTGATAATAGGCTCCGTCCAACCAATAGGTGCCTGCATCTTGTTCAGGCCTAATGCACTGGATTGAGTATAATCATAAATCACCCGTTCCACATTATCTTGAATAGTAATTTCCACAGGTTCGAAACTATTACTTGTCGGCTTATTAGATAAGTCTTGTCCATAACCCGGTATCCACAATACTAGGAAAAATAAATACATAAGTAGTACGCTCTTATTCATAGCTCGTTGATTTTGTAATTCTTTGACTTTATTATTAGAAAATAGTTGAGTATAAAAAACTCTCACGCTATGCAGGAGTCTTGATTTTTGATAATTACTCATAATACTTATTCATCTCTGCAAGGATGGCCTCGATTCTATTAAATTGGAATACCTTTAGGATTTGAAAACATATTCCCAGGATCCAACTGCCGCTTTACGGCTTTTAATCTATCCAAATTCGGCCCGTAATAGGCGTCCAAATAGTTTTCTTGCCTATTGTCTATGAAATTGACATAACAATACGGCGAGGTATATTGCTCCATCTCTTCATGAAAAGCATCCAACCAGTCAAAGTTTTCCTCAAGAACATCATTATTATTAGACAGCCACTCCAAGTCTATGGAGGATATCATAGTAGCCGCTCTAAAAGGGAAAGAAGTGGCCTCCACAGGTAAATCTAAGATCCGTCCACCCATGAGAAAATACTTCCAACTAGCACTCAAAGAAGTACCTGGCCATTCGGTCAGGTTACGGAAAATGGCATCCCTTCCTTCAGTAGATACCTTATCAAAACAAAACCTGGACCGCTCATGAGCTAATTCAGGACTTCCATCCTCCGATAACATTTCTTGAGCATCCCAATAGGGTAATTCTTGCATCACTTCCATAGATGGCTTTGCCACGGCATATACTGGAGCCAATAAAGCCCTAAGTTCCGCTTCATTCCCAACGAGCTGACCCAAAATTTCAATATGTAATTCCTTGTCCTGGGCTTTATGTCCACGATTTGCAACCACGCTAAATTTCACTCCAAACTCTGGAGGTGCATTTAATGCCACATCTTGAAAAACATCAAAAACGCGTTCTAAATTTTCTTCCCATTTAATATTAAACCAGCTCACTGTTGTCACAGGAAACATTTCCATTACAAATTGGGTATGTATCCCAAAATTGCCACCTCCAGCTCCACGGATGGCCCAGAAGACCTCCGGATTTTCCGTCTCACTTGCTGTTATTACTTCACCACTAGCCAAGACAATCCTAGTGGATACCAACTTATCACAGGTTAAACCTACATTACGCATATTAAACCCAATTCCACCTCCCAAAACTAATCCTGCAACACCTACTCCTTTACAGCGTCCATGACACAAAGACACTGAAGCCTCACGACCTGCTACATACACTTCTAAATTGTGCGCACCACCTTCCATGGTAGCATAGTTGGTAGTGGGATCATAGTTGACTTTATCCATTTGTGATAAATCAACAATCAAGCCTTTTGATCTAGAATATCCAGCATAAGAATGGCCGCCAGATCGCGCTGCAAAAGGCACCTTATGTTCAGCTGCCCACTTTACACATGCAATCACATCTTCTTCTGTTGTACATAGAGCAATAGCTTCTGGCACTTTAGATAAATAAGCTAAGGCAAACTGCATATTCAGCCTTGAAAAATCCAGATCATCTGCCATGACTAATTTACCCTGCATAGCTTTTGCTAATTCCGCCCAAGCACCCGAAGGCCCTACAGGATTATCAGACAAACAACTTTCAATAAATGAAGCAAAGGAGGGCGCAATGGCTAGCCCTGCCATAGATTGCACACCTTTGGAAATAAAGCCTCTTCTAGATACTGACATAAGTGGTAGTTTTGTAGTTAGTTGTTAATTACAACTAGGTAATTGAGATGGATCCGTTTTAATAAAGTTTATACTAACGGATCCGGTATCATTCAATCCTGTTACTTTTGTTGTTGCAGGGTTGTAATACACATTAGCTACTATTCCCTCTCCTGTACTTGCTCTAAAAACAAAGTTCTTCATAGTAGATGGTACATATATTTCATAATGATAACTTCCAGTACCCACATCAAATAATCCATAATCTACATTACATGGATAGTTTGATGTAACAGTTCCACTACCTCCTGTGCCATTTCCGGCTATAGCTACATTCTCGCAGATATAAGGGGTTAAGGTTCTGTTTCCTTCTCCTGTACCGAAATAAGCACCCTGTTTTTTTTCTTTGTTGGCCTGCCAATCAAAGGAACAATTACAACTCATGGTAAAGGCATTTTTAAATTGGTCCCCTGCCTGTTGGGCAAAGGAAATACTAGAGCATACTACCCAAAAGACTGTTAATAATGTAATTCTCATAAGTGATTGATTTGTAGTTAATAATTGATTCTATCCTAAGTTAAGGAATAGGTGTGGAATAAAAAAGCACACCGATGTGTGCCTAACTATGCTTTTCAAATAGTGTAAACCAAGTCTATAATACTCTCAACTTGTGCGAGTGAGTTGAATACAAATTTTCAGAGTATAAAATATTATATGGATTTGATTTCCAAATGGTTACAATTTATTATTTTAGGATACTTAATAATTGAACTAATAGACATCAACTATGAAAAACCTAATTCTAATTATTGTTTTTTTACAATCTTTTAGTTGTATAGGTCAAATAAATCAATTTACCATCTCCGCTCAAGGGAGTACAGTAAAATCAACAAATAACATTGTTATTACTCAATCTATTGGTCAACTATCTGTAATAGGCAACCAAGAAACAACTAATTATTTTATTAGCTCTGGATTTCAAAAACCGTTTTCTTTTCCACCAAAAATTACTATTTCTCATTTAGGTGAACCACTAAATATTTATCCAAATCCTGCTCAGGGATATATCAACATTAATCCAAATATGAAAGGCAGTTTTTTAATTTCAATATTTGAATTAAGTGGTCAACTAGTTTTTCAAAATACAGCATCTATTATTGAAGATATTATTACCATTGAATTAACAGATATAAATCCTGGTATGTATATCATCCAATTAAAGGGTGAGCACATATTATTGGATAGTAAAATGATAAAATTATGAAAAGACTAATAGGTGTAATGATAGTATTAGCAATAGCTTTTGTTACCAAAGGTCAAAACCTAACTATAGATTTAGGGCAGAATTATACCACGTATAACTATACCAATTCTATGGGTTTATCAAATCCAGACATCCAAGGTGGAAATGGATATAGTTTAGCTTTTGGAATTGAAAATACCGTCAATCAAAGAAACCAATTAAATTTTGGATTAACCATGGAGCAATTTAATGCTACTGGGGGAAATGCAACTAATGACTACAATTGGGAAACAATTTACATTGGGCTACAAGGAAAGTATGGATTAAAGGTAGTAGATACCACATCTGTTCCTTTTTCCATTTTCCTAGACCTAGGTATGAATCTTAACCATATACTTTCTGGAAAACAAAAAATAAACAATGCCACCTATGATCTAGTCAATGAACCAGAATTTTCAGGTTTTTTTATCAAACCATTTGTAGGGATTAGTCTGAGTTATATGGGTTCAAATAATTATGGTTTAGGAATATCATACCAATTGTCTAGAAATTATGGACTAATAAATAGCGGCCTTCAAAAACTGCACTTTGAAAACAAGACTATAAAATTTCAATTGATTTTTAATTTGAACTAACCATGAGACATTATTTATTGCTTTTAAGCCTTTTAATATTTAGTCAATTATATGGACAAAACACTGGTATCAGCTATCAAGCTGTAATATACAATCCTACTGGAGAGGAATTACCAGGTGTTGATAATCCATTTTCTCCTCTCACAAATTCAGCTATCTGTGTAAGATTTGGTTTATATGACAATAACAATGTTTTGGAATATGAAGAAGTGTTAGTGACAGCTACAGATGATTTTGGAATGATTAACGTACTTATAGGCCCAAATCTTCAAACAGGAGGTTATGCAAATGCATTTGAAGATGTTGTTTGGGATGCTAATTCAAAATTCCTTAAGGTTGATATTGATATAGATGGAGCTTGTATTGATTTTGAAGATTTATCTTATCAGCCATTTACATATGTCCCGTTTGCTTATTACTCTCCTGCATCTGATATTCCAGGACCACAGGGACCAGAAGGTCCTCAGGGTATTCAAGGACCTCCAGGGCTAAATGGTAATGGCATCAATAATACCACAGATAATGGTGATGGTACTTTTACTTTTACCTATGATGATGGTTCCTCTTTTACAACCTCTAATCTTACTGGTCCTCAAGGGCCTGCTGGTGCTACTGGTCCTCAGGGTGCAATAGGACCTCAAGGAGTTCAAGGGCCTCAGGGTGCTGTAGGTCCTCAAGGAACTCCAGGGCTAAATGGTAATGGTATCAATAATACCACAGACAATGGTGATGGTACTTTTACTTTCACTTATGATGATGGTTCCACCTTCACAACCTCTAATCTCAC
>CAXQNQ010000040.1:0-4229 GCA_964225135.1 Mesoflavibacter profundi | reverse complement strand
CCCACAAAAGTTATTCGAGCACAGGCAAAAGCTATTATTGGTCCAAAATATTTTAAGGAGGTGTACATTAATGCTAGTTTAGAAGCTTGTGAAGCTAGAGATGTAAAAGGACTATATAAAAATGCACGAAGTGGAGCAATTAAAGGATTTACGGGAATCGATTCACCTTTTGAGGCTCCTGATCAACCTTTTATGATCATCCAAACAGAAGCACAAAGCCCAGAATCGTGTATCAATCAACTTTTCGAGGCAATAGAACCATTGATTCAATTTAAAGCAGATGCTTATGAATAATTCATTTCAGACGAATCATTTAAAAGAGCTAGAGGCTGAGAGTATTTTTGTACTTCGCGAAGTAGCTGCACAGTTTGAGAATCCTGTGATTCTTTTTTCAGGTGGAAAAGACTCCATTTTAATGACTTATTTAGCCATGAAGGCTTTTCATCCAGCCAAGATCCCTTTTCCACTATTGCACATTGACACGGGGCACAACTTTGACGAGACTATTCGGTTCAGGGATGAATGGCTGGGTAGTATTGGTGCCAACTTGGTAGTAGGGTCAGTAGAGGAGGCCATCCAAAGTGGTTTAGTTCGGGAAGAAAAGGGGTTTAATGCGAGTCGAAATGCTTTGCAAACAGCCGTATTGCTAGATGCGCTTGAAAGAGGTAAATATGATGCCGCAATGGGTGGTGCTCGAAGAGATGAGGAGAAAGCCAGAGCAAAGGAACGATTCTTTTCGCATAGAGATGAATTTGGTCAATGGGATCCTAAGAACCAACGACCAGAACTTTGGTCGATGTTTAATGGAAAAATGCACTTTGGAGAGCATTTTAGAGTGTTCCCAATTTCCAATTGGACGGAATTAGATGTATGGCAATATATAGCCATGGAGCAAGTTCCTCTGCCATCTCTTTATTTTTCCCACAAAAGAAAAGTATTCCGAAGAGATGGGGTTTTATTAGCCGATACACCACATATCAACAGAAGGCCAGAAGAAGAAGTATTTGAGGCTGAGGTCAGGTGTAGAACAATCGGAGATACCACTTGTACTGGGGTTTGGGAGTCCAATGCTCAATCTGTAGAAGATATTATACAAGAGATAGCAACGACTAGAATGACGGAGCGTGGCGGTCGAGCAGATGACAAGCGATCAGATACAGCTATGGAAGACAGAAAGAAACAAGGTTATTTTTAATCGGCTCAAATCATCGAATAATGGAATTTTCAAATACAGAATTATTACGATTTACGACTGCGGGGAGTGTTGATGATGGAAAAAGCACCTTGATTGGCCGCTTACTATACGATAGTAAGTCCATTTTTGAGGATCAATATGAAGCCATAAAGAAAACAACCGAAAAACGGGGGGAGGAAGGTGTTAATCTAGCTTTGTTAACAGATGGCTTAAAAGCGGAACGAGAGCAAGGGATTACCATTGATGTGGCTTATAGATATTTCTCTACGCCTAAGCGTAAATTTATTATAGCCGATACTCCAGGGCATATTCAATACACTAGAAACATGGTTACGGGAGCTTCTACAGCGAATGTGGCCTTGGTCTTGGTAGATGCTAGAAATGGAGTAGTAGAACAAACCAAAAGACACGCCATTATAGCTAGTCTATTGCAAATACCACATTTGGTTGTTTGCATCAATAAAATGGACTTAGTGGGTTATGATCAGAATGTGTACGAAAAGGTTAAAGCTGATTTTGAAGATTTTTCTGCCAGACTTGAAATCAAAGATGTTCAATTTATTCCCATCTCCGCTTTAAAGGGAGATAACGTGGTCAATCGATCCGAGGAAATGAGTTGGTTTGAAGGAACTACATTGCTGTATTATTTAGAAAACGTACATATCGCTTCAGACCACAACTTGATTGATTGTAGATTCCCAGTACAATATGTAATTCGACCTAATACAGATGATTACCACGACTACCGAGGTTATGCGGGTAGGATAGCTGGTGGAGTATTTAAGCCAGGAGATGATGTCATGTTGTTGCCTTCAGGGTTTACAACCAAAATCAAACAGATAGATACCTATGACGGACCGGTTCAAGAAGCCTATCCTCCTATGTCTGTGACGATAACAGTCGAGGATGATTTGGATTTAAGTCGAGGTGATATGATTGTCAGACCGAATAATAGTCCAGAAGTGGAACAAACAGTAGATTTAATGATCTGTTGGTTCAATGAGAAACCACTTCGGCCAAATGGGAAATATACCTTAATGCACACCAGCAATGAGGTGCGATGTATTGTTAAAGAGGTCAGATATAAATTAGATATTAACACTCTTAAACGAGATTTTGAATTCGATCAAATAGAAATGAATGATATAGCTCGAGTTCAACTTAGAACAACCAAGCCACTATTTTTTGATTCTTATAATAGAAATAGAATTACAGGATCAATTATTCTCATTGATGAAGGTACACATGAGACGGTGGCTGCTGGAATGATTGTTTAGAATAGAATACTATGAAGTACTTTAATATATTAGGATTAGGAGGCTATATAGCTCCTCGACATTTGCAAGCCATAAAGGAGACGGGCAATGAATTATTGGCCGGAATGGATGTAACTGATTCAGTTGGTGTCATCGATAGATATTTTCCTAAGGCGTCCTTTTTTACAGAGTTCGAACGTTTCGATCGTCATATCGAAAAACTGAAAGATTCTGATGTTACAGCGGATTATTTAAGTATCTGCACACCTAATTATCTCCATGATGCTCATATCCGATTCGGATTGAGAAATGGAATGGATGTGATTTGTGAAAAACCTCTGGTATTGAACCCTTGGAATGCAGAGCTTTTGATGGAAAGTGAGCAGCGCTATGGTAAAAGCGTCAATTGTATCCTTCAATTACGCTTACATCCGTCAGTGATAGCTTTAAAACAAAAGGTCGAAGCAGCGAACAAGCAAGAAAAGTACGATATAGACTTAAGTTATATTACTTCTCGTGGAACTTGGTACTATGTTTCTTGGAAGGGAAAAATGGAAAAATCGGGGGGCATTGCCACTAATATTGGGGTTCATTTTTATGATATGCTGATGTGGATATTTGGCCCACTTCAAGATTTTAAAGTTCATGTGCATACGCATGACCGAGCTGCAGGATTCTTGGAATTTGAAAAAGCAAGAGTACGTTGGTTTCTAAGTATTAACGATGATACCTTACCACCTGAGATCAAAGCTGCAGGTAAAACAACCTACCGTTCTTTAAAAATAGACGATGAAGAGTTCGAATTTAGCGATGGTTTTACAGATTTGCACATCGAATCCTATGAACGAATCTTAAACGGGGAAGGTTTTGGTATTAAAGATGCTTTACCTTCTATTGAGTTGGTTCATAAGATTAGAAATACAGAACCTATTGGCTTGGTAGGAGATTATCATCCATTAGCCAATTTACCAAACAGTCAACACCCAATAACAGGAAAATAATATGAAAAAAGCCTTAATCACCGGAGTAACAGGACAGGATGGTGCTTATTTAAGTGAACTCCTTTTGAAAAAAGGATATGAGGTTCACGGGATTAAGCGAAGAAGCTCCATTTTCAATACTGCTCGTATTGATGACATTTATCAGGACCCTCATATAGACAACAGGAATTTTGTGTTACACTATGGAGATCTTACAGATTCTACCAATTTGATTAGGATAATGCAAGAGGTTCAGCCAGATGAGGTGTATAACCTAGGGGCTATGTCCCATGTGAAGGTTAGTTTTGAAATGCCTGAATACACAGCTGATGTTGACGGGATAGGGTGTGTAAGGCTATTAGAGGCCATTCGAATTTTAGGTTTAGAGAAAAAGACTAAATTTTATCAAGCCTCCACTTCAGAGCTATATGGTTTGGTACAAGAGGTGCCTCAATCAGAGCGCACACCCTTTTACCCAAGATCTCCTTATGCGGCCGCTAAACTCTACGCATATTGGATTACGGTCAATTATAGAGAAGCATACGATATGTATGCCTGCAATGGTATTTTATTTAATCATGAATCTCCTCTTCGTGGAGAAACATTTGTAACTAGAAAAATAACCCGTGCTATTGCCAGAATGTCCTTGGGTCTTCAAGAGCGGTTGTATTTAGGGAATTTGGATGCAAAAAGAGATTGGGGTCACGCCAAAGACTATGTGGAGGCGATGTGGTTAATGTTACAACAAGAAAAAGCGGAAGATTTTGTAATAGCTACAGGAGTTACAACCACTGTTCG
>CAXQNQ010000039.1:0-10685 GCA_964225135.1 Mesoflavibacter profundi | reverse complement strand
CAAAAGCAAACATTGGATTTCTTCGATATTGGGGGTGGCTTCCCTGTTTCCTATTTGCCTGAACAGCAAGCGCCTCAGCTTAAACAGTATGCATCTGCCTTGGCTCAAGCCTGTCCATTATTATTCGATGGATCTATTCAGTTGATGACTGAGTTTGGTCGATTTGTTTTTGCCAATGCAGGAGTTGCAGTCAGTCGGGTAGAATATGTAAAGGAATCGGGGGATGAGCACGTTTTGATTGGCCACTTGGGCGCAGACTTCATGTTAAGGACAGCCTACTTGCCTCAAGATTGGCCCCATACTTTTTCTGTTTTGGATAAGAAGGGGAATCCTAAGTCAGGCGTAGAACAATCATACAGTATCGCTGGTCCACTTTGTTTTGGAGGAGATTTTATTGGTCGATCTGTGTCATTGCCAAAAGTGGAGGCGGGCGATTTGTTATTGATTCATGATATTGGGGCATATACCCTGAGTATGTGGTCTAGATATAACTCTCGCAGAATGCCAGTTGTACTGGGTATTAGCAATGGAAAAGTACAGGTATTGAAAAAGCGGGAGAATTTGACAGATATTTTTAAATTTTGGACTTAAAAATAAAATCTATGGAATCGATTAAGCCAATTAATATCATGGAAAAATTTGCTTTGTTTGACAAGCAGTGGACCCCACATATCATAGGGGAACTCAATGGGCAGTATGTGAAACTTTGTAAGCTGAAGGATGATTTTGTTTGGCACAGTCATGCGGAAGAAGACGAGTTATTTATGGTGTTTAAGGGGACCTTGTATATGGATTTTAGGGATGGTACTACGGCTGAAATCAAAGCTGGCGAAATCATTATTGTTCCCAAAGGTGTAGAACATAGACCCTGGACCAAGGGCGGTGAAGTAGTGTTTAATCTGTTATTTGAACCTAAAGCAACAAAACATACTGGAGAGGTGGAAGATAAACGGACCGTAGATGTTCAAGATTGGATTTAAACAACCTTTATGCTAATATTTCGTACCTTTTCATTAATAAGTATAACTAAAACCAATCTTTATGCGTGCTAGAGCAATTTCTTATTGGGGTAAAGATCATCCAGCCTTAACTCGTTTAATATTAATTTTGCTGAATGCAATCCTTTGTATATTAGGTATGGCCTTAGGATTATTGGCCTTTCTTTATGAGGTAGAAATCCCCGGGTCGGTAAAATATATATTGGCCGGCTTAGCTGTTTTTTCCCTGTTGATCTATCCAAGTAAATATGCTAAAATCCATTTTATTAAGTATTCTTTTTGGCAAAGGAAACGGATGGATTTCATACTTAGCTTTTTAGGATTTTTACTATTAGCTACTTTATTTAATGGCTTTTTGAGTGGGGCACCGAAATTAAATGAAGAGCCTGCTTATGCTCAGCAAGTGGTATATAAGCCCAAGACATTCAAAGAAAAATGGAAGCAGAAGGTTGATGTGTTCCCTATGGTCAAAGAGTATCGTGCTTTCAAAAAACAGATTAAGAAAGAAGCACGATTACTTCAAAAAGAATTCAAGGCATCTAATCAAAATGAAGAGTTGTGGAAGGCTATTGTATTAACTCTGTTGATTTTAATTGGTGCTTTTGTTATTGGTGCATTCATTGGAGCATTGTCTTGTTCATTGGCTTGTAATGGATCTGAGGCGCTAGCTTTAATTGTGCTTGTTTTTGGTTGGCTTGGAGTGATATATCTCTCTTTTATTGGTATCCGTGCTTCATTTAGACGCTACAATAAAAAGCAAGGGAAGAAGCAAAAGGCTGCACAAGAAGGTTGGGAGCAGTATTAGAGGGTTCGTAAGTCGCTTTATTTCATATACTTTATGGAGTGGTTTTATTATTTTAGAATAAAACCACGCTTATGTATAGATATATACCATTCCTTTTAGGGCTCTTGTTTTGGAGTTCATGTTATAACGAATATGCCCAGTATTCCAATAATCCAACAGATTACGCTATCATTCCGCAAGTACAATCTTTGGAGCCAATGGATGGATTGTTTGTATGGTCCGATCAAGTAAAAATTGATGCACCGGCAGATTTAAAGGAGGAAGTAGATTGGTTAAGTGCAATATTCAAGGAGCAATATGATGTAGCGTTAGGGCAGCGTCCTGGGGGTCAAATCCAAATGCGTGTTGAGGCAGATTCGTCTAATCTAGAGTCTTATACTTTAGACATTCATCCAGATAAAATACAACTTGTTGGTGCTAGTGAACGTGCTGTCTTTTGGGGCCTACAGTCTTTAATGCAGTTAACTCGAAAAGATGCGAGCTTGGATGAAGCAATCGTTGTTCCATCAGGACGAATAGTAGATGAACCCGTTTACGGATATAGGGGTATGCATTTAGATGTTTGTAGGCATTTCTTTTCAGTAGATTTTATAAAACGATACCTAGATGTTATGGCCATGCATAAGATGAATACCTTTCATTGGCATTTGACGGAGGATCAGGGTTGGCGTATTGAGATCAAGATGTATCCAGAACTGACTAATGTGGGAGCTTGGCGTAATGGGACCATTGTCGGGCATTACCCTGGTGAGCGTAATGATGAGAAACGATATGGGGGATACTACACTCAAGAAGAGGTAAAAGAAGTGGTAGCTTATGCTGCGGATAGACATATTACAGTTATTCCAGAAATTGAACTTCCAGGGCATAGTAGCGCAGCCATTGCTGCTTATCCGAGCTTGAGCTGCTTCCCAACTGAACCCACTCAAGTTAACAATGGTATGATGTCTGAGGCATCAGTTGCCTTGCAAGCGGATGGGCAAGAAAAGATTGTGCAAGAGACTTGGGGTGTATTTGACGATGTGTATTGTGCAGGGAAAGAGGGGACCTTTTCTTTTGTAGAAAATGTGTTGACCGAGGTCATGGAATTATTTCCTGCGGAACTCATTCATATCGGTGGAGACGAATGTCCTAAAGGTAATTGGAAAAGATGCCAGTATTGCCAAAAAAGAATTCAGGACGAAGGATTGAAGGATGAGCATGAGTTGCAGAGTTACTTCATTACACGGGTGGAGCAGTTTGTTAATTCAAAAGGTAAACAAATTATAGGCTGGGATGAGATTTTAGAGGGTGGTTTAGCCCCCAATGCGAGTGTTATGTCTTGGCGTGGAACGCAGGGTGGAATTGAGGCTGCGGAACAAGGGCATACCGTGGTTATGTCTCCGACCTCTCATTGTTATTTTGATTACTATCAATCTGAAGATCGTGCTAATGAACCGCTGGCCATTGGTGGTTTTTTGCCTGTGGAGAAAGTCTATGTTTTTGATCCAATGCCGGAGTCACTAGCGGCAGATAAAAAGAATTATATCCTAGGAGGTCAAGCTAATTTATGGACCGAGTATATCGGTACGGAGGAGCAAGCTTGGTATATGTTGTTACCTCGAATGACTGCTATTTCAGAAGCACTTTGGACGAATACCGACAAGAAGGATTACGAAGATTTTAAGATCAGATTACAGGATGTTCGAGCAGATTACGATCGTTTAGGATATAACTATGCTACACATGTTTTTGAAGACTAATAGAGTAAATTCATTGTTTTGTAATTTATAACAAGGATTTATTGCGTAAAAACAAAGCCTTATGCTTAGAGTAATTTTAATTGGAATCTTTCTTGTGCCTGGAACTTTGATGTTTGGGCAGCGAGCTGATGTGGAAGGCAGCAAGGATTATGAGTTGTTGAACCGCATGCCGGATTATTTTATTCGCAAGTATTGGGAGTATGATTTTGATCAGCTTGAAGTTCGATTGAATAGGGATGAAGTTCAACAAGTGGAAGGGAAGAAATATATCATCAATTATGAACATCAAGACGCAAATAATAAAGAGGTTGAAAAACCTTCCTATCTGCAGATCCTGCGTAATTATTCCAATGCAATCAAAAAGAAAGGTGGGGAGATTGTTTTTGAACATCGTAATAGTGAATATGGCTACTATTATCTAAAGACTACGGATGGTAAGGAAATCTGGATAGAGGTCAAAACAGCTCCCAATACAGGAAGGCGGTACTTGCTTACGGTTGTTGAACGGGAAGTGATGGAGCAGGAGATAGAACTCCATGCAGATCTAATTCAGGAGACTATGGATCTCAATGGTAAGATGGCATTCTATGGCATTTATTTTGATGTGGGTAAGGCTGATATTTTACCAGAATCCAAGCCGGCTTTAGATATGATTGCTGAATACCTAACAACTTCTTCCGACGTTAAATGCTATGTGGTCGGGCATACCGATATGGATGGTTCTTTATCCTTGAATATGGATTTATCCATGCGAAGAGCGCAAGCAGTAAAAGTATATTTAGAAGAGAATGCAGGTATCGCATCCGATCGACTGATAGCAGATGGTGTAGGACCCTTAGCTCCGGTGTCTACCAATGAAACCGAATTTGGTAAAAAAATGAACAGAAGGGTAGAGTTGGTCAAGCAATAGTAAGGATAGATCTGCAGGACATCTTTGTTCAAATGGGTTGAATTTGAAAAGTGCTATATTGCGGCCCATATTTCATATGCTACAGTAAAAGAATAGGAAGATGGGTAATAGACCTTTGGTGATAGGTGTTGGCTTTCAAAAGACAGGGACTTCTACATTGCGAGAATCCCTAAAAATTCTAGGATATACTGTTAAGGATGCTACACCACGAGCTTTAATTCCTATTCTTAAGAAAGATTGGAAAAAGATTGACCGTATTTTAAAATCGTATGATGCGGTGCAAGATACGCCTTGGTACTATATCTACAAGGATTTAGATCGTTTGTATCCAGGTTCTAAGTTTGTATTGACTATCCGAGATGAGGAAAAGTGGTATCGATCTGTCAATAGGCACATTGGGGATTTACGTAGTGCGCACCACGAATGGTTATATGGAAGAGGTAAAGGGCTTCCCATGGAGGATAAGGCCAATACGATTGCTGTTTACCGGAAGCATAATGAGGAAGTTGTAGAGTATTTCAAAGACCGACCAGAAGACTTTATCTTGATCGATTTTACAAAAGGAGAAAGCTGGGAAAAGTTATGTCCTTTCTTAGGCAAACCCATGCCTGAAAATGATTTACCTCATTACAATAAGACCAACTGGAGTAAAAAGCAGGAGCCTCGCAAGAATAGCATAAAGTTGATGCGTAAGCGAATCAAAAACGCGATCAAGATTTGGTATATCGATCAACGCGGTTGGTGGGAGAAATAAATTTTCAAGTGTACTAATGCCAAGTTGGATGAAAATTCGATTAAAACCTACAGTTGAGACTAATTTAAAGCTTGTGTTGGATTTCCTTCGACAGGCCGCTTTACGCTTACAAAAAAAGGGTGTAGATCAAGGGCAAAATTGGCTGGATCCAGCAGCGGAAGATCTGGCTTGGATTAAGGAGGGATTTGAATCGAAAGAGTTCTTTTTAGTAATAAACGAAAAAGAAGAAGTCCTTGGTGTCATTCGGATTATGTCAAAAGATCTCTTGTATTGGGGAGAACAAGCAGAAGAGGCGCTTTATATCCATTCTTTGATTATTTTAGAAAAATATGCGGGTCAAGGAATAGGTAAGCGGGTCATTGAAAAAGTTCGGAATCAAGCCAAAGATTTAGGCTATCCATGGCTACGATTAGATTGTAATTCTGCTAATCCGGCATTGTGTAGTTATTATGAGACTCAAGGATTTTTACAAGTAGGTATTCGGGAATTTGAAGACTTTTCCTGTAATTTGTATCAGAAAAAAATTTGATAGTTTAACCCTTTATGAACTATGACACGAACAATCTCTATTCTGATGCTAATAGGCATCACACAATCTTTACTTGCTCAAAAGACTTATGATTATCCAGAAACTAAACGGGATACATTTTCTGAAACTTTTTTTGATCAAATTTTAGCTGATTCATTCCAATGGTTAGAAAGCCAATCGGATCCTTCAGTTGAAAAATTCAAATCAGATCAAGCCTTATTTACCAAAAAGCAAATAAGTAAATTATTAAAAGTACCTGATATTAAACGTGCTTACGGATTTATGTACAACCGTCTGGAAAGTACTGAAACGCTTAAATCAGTTTTTAAAAAAAGAACTGGATTAATAGATAAGTATGAGTTTGAGACTGATTATAAATCTTATGATGTTAGTCCCGATATACGTTACAGGAAAAAGGGAGAGGTGGCCTTTAAGCCATTGGTTAAGATAAAACACCTGACGGAAAATCTCGATACTAAAATAAAAGTAGAACATATTACTGTCAATGAGGAAGAAGATTTAGCAGTGGTTACATTTTCGGAAAATGGATCTGATTGGATGTTTGCTAGAATTTTTGATCTAAAAACTGGATCGGTTTTTCCAGAAACGCTACAACATTTATGGAGTACTACGTTTATCTGGGAAGGTAGAACCTTGTATTATGAAAGGTTCGATGCACCAAGTGAGGTCAATAAATATATTGAATATAAAAGTGGTCAAAGGATATGTAGACATGTACTAGGTAGTATGCAGGAAACTGATAGGGATGTTTTTGAGAACCTTAGTGATAGTGCTAATTTTTATTTCTCCATAATGGAGTTTGATGATACTCATTTCCTGGTTCATGAGTTGAATTCTAATGGTAAGGGATATTCAGTGCTATCAGTTATTTCAAGTAATGAAAATTCCTTTTTCCCAATTAATCTTCTTGTCTTTCCTAAGGATGCAGATATATCCATTACTCCTGAGGTTTTAATTGGGAACCAATTAATTATTTCAACTACATATGGTGCAAAAAATGGACGAGTATTAGCTATTGATTTAGAGAACCCCAAAAATATTTCAGAGTTGGTTAATGAAATTGATTTTTATTTAAAATCTGTTAATCGATTGGGCAAGGACAAATTGATTTGTAAGTATTTCAAAGAGGGTGTTACACTCGGAATTATATTAGATAATTCAGGTGAAGTTCTGAAGTATTTAAATTTTCCAATTGGTACTTCTGTAAATGGCCTTTACGAGAATGATATCACGGCCACTACAACTCGGTTCGTGACTAGTTCCTATATCCTACCTGAAGTTGTATTTGAATTTGATTTAAATACATTGGAATATGAACCAATTGTTAAGCTAAATATACCTTACCAACCTGGAGAGTTGGAAACTAGATATGTGACTTATACCTCCTCTGATGGTACTGAAGTTTCTATGTATGTAACCTGTGCTAAAGACCTAAAATTGAATGGTGAAAATCCGACTTTGATAGAGGCATATGGAGGTTATGGTATTACGATGGAACCTAGTTTTGATATAGCGACTTTGTTGTGGAGCCTTGGAGGTGTCTATGTAGTTCCTCAAATAAGAGGTTGTGGAGCGAAAGGTGAAGCTTGGGAAAAAGCGGGCCGTGTATTGAATAAGCAAAATTGTATCGATGATTTTATTGCGGCAGCGGATTACCTAATAGAAAATGGATATACCTCACCAGATTATTTGGTTTGTAATGGTGGTTCACACGGAGGGATGTTAGTTACTGCTGCAATGTTACAACGGCCAGACTTATTCAATGGAGTAGTTGCGGAGGCAGCTTTATTAGATGTTGTGCGATTTAGAAACTTTACAGTGGGTAATACAGATACAAATATTATTGAATTTGGTGATATATATCAAAAGGATCATTTTGAAAATATATTAGCTTATTCACCATACCATAATATAAAGAAGGGAGAAAAGTATGCAGATTTAATGCTTATGGTGCAGGAATCAGACGACCGAGTTCCACCATTCAATTCTTATAAGTTTTTGGCAAAATTACAAGAGGAAGCTAGTAATGAGTCATTGTATATGATGTATCTTCAAAGTGGAGCAGGTCATACATCTGGTACAAGTGCCTATTCGGATTTTGATTATATAGCCTACAAATATGCGTTCTTAATGGACAAAGCAGGCATGCGATTTTCTTGGGATAAATATTGATTTGAGCATAAAAGGGTAGGTATATTATTTCTATTGATTTTGTTAGTATTAAATCAAGAAAAAGATACTTTTCTTGTAATTTATACCAAAGATCAACCTATTAAATCTATCCGTATTGAGAAATATATACCTTTTGGGATTCCTATTGTCTGCTCAGTTGCTTGTGTCCCAGCAAGTGCCTGAGGAATTGCAGCAAACGAAATGGTATACAGACACTGTAGCCCAAGGACTATATATTGGTCAACATCAATGGGATGATTTATTTGATAGTAAGCAATCCGTAACCGTTTTAAGTTGGGATGGAACAACTAGCGATTTTGCCCTTCAACTAGTGTATGCAGATTCCAATAGATTGACTAGCAATATGGCTTCCGATGCAGGGGCTATAGCCGCGATTAACGGGTCTTTTTTCGATATCAAAAATGGCGGTGGAGTTAAATATTTAAAAGTGGATGGCCAGGTCATCAACTACAGTCAGATAGGGCAATATAAGTTTCTAGATGCTGGAGCTTTTGCTATGGATCAAAGCGGTCAAGGTATTATTTTGGATGCTCCAACGGACTTGGATTGGACTGTTTTTGATACCGTGGCAGCTTATCCAAATATAATGGTTTCAGGGCCATGGATTTTAAAAGATCAACAAGCTGCTGATATAGAACCAGTTGCATTTAATACCAATCGGCATCCACGAAGTTTTGTTTGTACTTCCTTGGAGCAAAAAGTACTTTTTGTGACAGTGGATGGACGGAATCAGCAAGCAGCAGGTATGCGAATCCAAGAGCTACAAGTTTTGGGTAAAGCTCTAGGCTGTGATGATGCCTTAAATTTAGATGGAGGTGGATCCACCACAATGTGGATTAGAGGAATGGGGGTAGTCAATTATCCAAGTGATAATGGAACATTTGATCATGCTGGTGAAAGACCTTGTGCAAACATTATAACACTGATTCCAGTTAAAGAAGAATAACTACTGATATGAAATACTTCAAGCAAACCGCACCTTTCGTTGTGCCTACTACCGATGGTAAAGTGATTAGAGAACATTTCGGTCTAGCCAGTTCAAAGGATACGGATTTTAGTCTGGCGCATATGATTGCACCTCCCCATTGGTCTGAACCTTATCAAACACCTACATTTGATGAGGTAACCTTTGTGTTTAAAGGACGAAAACGCATCCTTATTGATGAGCAAGAAGAAGTCATCTTACAAGCCGGGGAGTCCATTTTAATTAAAGGTGGAACACGCATTCAATATTCAAATCCATTTGATGAGGCCTGTCATTATGTGGCACTTTGTATGCCTGCTTTTTCTATCGATGAAGTAAATAGGGAAGATTAGTATGGAGGAAAAGTATCGCCATTTCGTGTTGTTCAAACCTTACG
This sequence comes from Mesoflavibacter profundi, assembly GCA_964225135.1. Taxonomy (GTDB): domain Bacteria; phylum Bacteroidota; class Bacteroidia; order Chitinophagales; family Saprospiraceae; genus AM-2324. The sequence goes on along the minus strand of CAXQNQ010000039.1, from coordinate 1,372 downwards.
GCTATTTGTCTCAATTTGTCAATATGCAGAAGCGTCGTAAGAACAAAGGTTTACTGGGCGTATTGCATGATTTTCCAGAGGGTACTATGTCCATTGGACGATTGGATGAGGATTCGGAAGGTTTACTTTTTTTGACGACTAATGGTAAGGCGAGTGCCTTAGTCAGGGGGCGAAAAGTGGAAAAAGAGTATTACGTTCAGGTGGATGGCTTAATTACAGATGAAGCTATAGAACAACTTAGAGCAGGGGTAGAAATTAAAGTTCATGGAAAGGCGTTTCAGACCTCCCCTGCGACCTGTTTTCGGATGGAACAGGCACCCAAGCTTCCAGATCGGGCAAAGAAAATTAGAGACGAGCGCCACGGTCCGACTTCCTGGATGTCCATCTGCATTACGGAGGGTAAATTTAGGCAAGTTCGTAAAATGGCAGCTGCAGTTGGTTTTCCGGTATTGAGATTGGTGAGATATCGAATTGGTGGTATGACCATACAAGATATGCATGCAGGAGAGGTCCACGAAGTAGAAGCTTTTGATTTGAAACTGGATAAATAGGGCTGTTTTTAAGCTTGATTTTGATATCTTAAAAGACCATGTATTCAATATCAAGTAGGACATTATGAAAACATCCTTTAAAAAATTACTGCTTTTAGGAGTCGGAGCTGAATTACTCATCCTTATTATTAGTCATTTGTTTGCACATGATTTTGGCGAGGTACTTCGACTGTCTGCTAGATATTCAGGTCGCTTATCTGGGGTGCTATTTTTAGGTGTTTTCTATCTCTATGTTACCCCTTCTCCCATTAAAATGGAATCGGGTAGCCCATTCATGAATTACTTAAAAGTATTCACCATCCTACACCTGATTCATTTTGGATTTTTAGCCGGAAATGTATGGATCAATAATATAACACTCATCCCCGTAAAGTTGGCAGGAGGATCCCTTGCTTATCTGATGATAATAGCTGCTCCTTGGGTTTTTCAAAAACTAAAAATCTGGATGCAACTGGTTTATTTTTACTATGTGAGTTTAGTGATGATCATTACTTATTTGGCCCGAGCCAAAGGTGATTTTGAAGGGGCTGAACCTTCTTTACTGCATTGGATATTTATTGGGACTTATTTGTTGGCCTGTGTGGCTTTCGCGATACAAATCAGAAAGAATAAAAAAGCTGGTTTAATGGTTGTACTAGCTATTGGTATAGCCGGCTTAGGGAATGTTCATGCTCAACAATTTGATCCAATAAAAGACTATCAATCCTATATTGAAAACGAACAAGTCATAGCAGAAAATAAACTAGCTGCCCGAGCTTCTTTTATAGCTGAAAATACAAAAAAGGATGAGTCGGATGCTTACCAACTACTCAGTGGTACCT
>CAXQNQ010000038.1:0-17717 GCA_964225135.1 Mesoflavibacter profundi | reverse complement strand
GAATCTGCTATAATGAAGGATGCAATTCTTCCACTCAAATCCTCTAAGGTTCTAACATTGTTCAGTACCAATTTGGTTGTAGCTTGACTACCAGTGCGTAAAAAACGGATTAATTCAACATTACTGTTTATATCTGTTAATTGAAATCTACCTGTTCGGATATTAGAGCCATATTTCATCAATTTAGCGGTGAGCTCTAGTTTATTCTTATCTAGCAAAATACCTTCCTCATAAAGTTGGGTACTTAGTTGTTCAAGGTTAGTATAGGGGGATAATTCAAGTGTGTAACCGGTATCTTGTAATACAATATTTTTCCCAAAAATGGCCTGGTAGGTCAACGCTGCAAATACACTCCCTACTATGATCAGTCCAAGACTTAGGAAAATAATAGATTTTTTCATCATTAGAGATTGGATTAATATTGTTCTTTATCGTTAGGGAATCTTACATTTTTAACATCATCAACGTATTGAGACACCGCAGACTTAATGTCATCAAATAAGCTCAGATAAGTCCTTAAAAAACGTGGTTGGAAATCTTTAGTAATTCCAAGCATATCGTGGGTAACAAGTACTTGACCTGCTGTTGCACTACCTGCTCCAATTCCAATCGTTGGGATATTAATAGCTTCGACAACTTGTTCCGTTAATTTTGCTGGTATTTTTTCTAAAACAATGGCAAAGCAACCTAATTCCTCTAATAATTTAGCGTCTTCAATCAGTTTTTTCGCTTCCTCTTCCTCTTTTGCTCTAACGGTATAAGTGCCAAACTTATAGATGGATTGTGGAGTAAGTCCTAAGTGTCCCATTACAGGGACTCCAGCGGATAATATTCTTTTTACAGACTCTTTTATTTCTTTACCACCTTCAATCTTTACTGCGTGGGCACCTGATTCTTTCATGATTCTGATGGTTGACTCAAGAGCGTTTATGGAATTCCCTTGATAGGTGCCGAATGGCAAATCTACAACTATAAGTGCTCGCTCAACACCTCTTACTACTGAAGAGGCATGATAAATCATTTGATCGAGGGTAATCGGGAGCGTTGTCTCATGCCCAGCCATAACATTGGAAGCCGAGTCACCAACTAGTATTACATCTATTCCTGCTGCATCAATGATTTTAGCCATAGAGTAATCATATGCAGTTAGCATAGATATTTTTTCGCCACTTGCTTTCATGGCATGAAGCGTATTTGTCGTTACTTTTTTGATTTCCTTATTTACAGACATAGCAATAAATTTTACACAAGTTAATAAAGAGAAATAACAACCTGCTTGTTTAATTTTGGCATAACAAAAAAAGAACAAGGAATAAACTTTTGTTTTTCTTTTCAAAAATCATTCTTTTGGTGTTTCTTTGTTCGAATATTTTAGATAAAATCCTTTATGAGATACCTATATTTTATTCTAATTCTTTTTGTTTTTAGCTCGTGTTCTAATGAGATTGATTTGTATGCTGATTGGGAGAATATACCGGTGGTATTCGGTTTGGTAGAGGCGGATGGAACAGATCAATATCTTAGGGTTGAACGTGTTTTTCAAGGTGAAGACGGTAATGCTTTTGATGCTGCGCAAAATATAGATTCTATATATTATTCCAATGCTTCAATATTTGTAACCAATGAAAGTACTGGTGAAAGTGCTTTGCTTGAAAAGACTGAAGTTAGTTCTACATTAAACTTAGACCGTGATCCTGGACTTTTTGTTAGAGAACCCAACTTCCTATATAAGTTAGATGCCGATGATCTTTCTTATCAGGCTGGAGATGTGCTTACCTTGGAATTATTTGAAAATGGGGTAGATGTGCCATTCAGCGTGGCTCAAACGAATATTTTGCAACCAGTTGAATACATTCCTAATTCAAGTGGAATCATTTCTTTTAGACCAGGCAAACCAACCTCATTCAATTTTGAGTTTGGACCTAATTCAAAGTTATTCGATTTGATATTATACTTGAATATCACTGAGTTCGATTTGGCAGATGAATCAATTACTGAAAAATCAATCAAATGGGTAGTTGCTAGGGGTATTAATATCCCTGATGAGGTTAATGCTTTCTACACCTATAGCATACAAGGAGATGGGTTCTATGCTGCTTTGATAGATAATTTGGAGGTTGTTCCAACTGTGACTAGATTTTTTGGAGAAATTTCTGTTGAGTTTATAGCAGCTGGGGAAGAACTTAAATTGTTTAATGAAATTGCACAGGTGAATACTGGAATTACATCTGCTCAAGAAATACCAGTGTATTCTAATCTGTCACATGGCCTAGGTATTTTCTCTTCCAAGTCTACATCTAGAGTGGACGAATTGACATTAAGTGAGGTGACACTCGACTCTTTACGCAATTCAGTACTGACAGAATCCCTTAATTTTAATTAAAAACTGACTTTTTGTCATAGTTTTTCTATTTAGCTTTTTGTGGCATAGACGTTGATTATATATCAGTGTAATTATTAAACTGAAATAAAACGTTTATTATACAATGGGGAAAATCATTGGAATTGATTTAGGAACAACGAACTCATGTGTTGCCGTAATGGAAGGTAATGAGCCAGTTGTAATCACAAATGATGAAGGTAAAAGAACTACGCCTTCTGTAGTAGCCTTCGTCGAAGGAGGTGAGCGTAAGATCGGTGATTCTGCTAAAAGACAAGCGATCACTAACCCTCAAAAGACAATCTCTTCAATCAAAAGATTTATGGGTTGCCGTTACTCGGAAGTAAGTGGAGAAGTTTCTCAAGTTGCTTATGATGTAACAAAAGGCGATAATGATACCGTTCGCGTAAATATTGATGATCGTCAATATACACCGCAAGAATTATCAGCTATGATACTTCAAAAAATGAAGAAAGTGGCTGAGGACTTCTTAGGACAAGGAGTAACAGAAGCAGTAGTAACTGTTCCTGCTTATTTTAACGATTCTCAGCGTCAAGCAACAAAAGAGGCTGGAGAAATCGCAGGTCTTAAGATTTCAAGAATTATTAATGAGCCTACTGCAGCAGCCTTAGCTTACGGTATGGACAAGAAAGATCAGGATATGACTATCGCGGTTTATGACCTTGGTGGGGGTACTTTTGATATTTCTATCCTAGAACTAGGCGATGGTGTATTTGAGGTTAAGTCAACAAATGGAGACACCCACTTAGGTGGAGATGACTTTGATCGTGTAATTATCGATCATTTGGCTGATACTTTTATGGCTGATAACAATATGGACCTTCGCAAGGATCCTATGTCTTTACAACGTTTGAAAGATGCTGCTGAAAAAGCGAAGATTGAGCTTTCAGCTTCAACAGAAGCAGAAATTAATTTACCATATGTTACAGCGAAGGACGGTGTTCCTTTACACTTGGTTTTAAAGCTTACCAGAGCAAAATTCGAGCAATTGGCATATGATTTAGTACAGCGTACATTAAAGCCATGTGAAGAGGCACTAAAAGATGCGGGCCTATCTAAAAGTGATATCGATGAGATTATCATGGTAGGTGGTTCGACTCGTATTCCAGCGATTCAACAAGCTGTGGAAGACTTCTTTGGTAAAAAACCAAATAAGAGTGTAAACCCTGATGAAGTAGTTGCCATTGGTGCTTCAATTCAAGGTGGTGTACTGAGTGGTGATGTAAAAGATGTACTTCTTTTAGATGTTACGCCACTTTCTTTAGGAATTGAAACGATGAATAATGTATATGATGTCGTTATTGAATCTAATTCAACTATTCCAACTAAGAAGACTAAGATTTATTCTACAGCTCAAGACAATCAGCCACAGGTAGAGATTCATATCCTTCAAGGAGAAAGACCAATGGCTAGAGATAACCGATCTATCGGTCGCTTTATTCTAGATGGAATTCCTCCAGGAAGAAGAGGAGAGCCTCAAATTGAAGTTACATTTGATATAGATGCTAATGGTATCTTAAGTGTAGCTGCAAAAGAGAAAACTACAGGAAAAGAGCAGAGTATTCGTATTGAAGCTTCTACTGGCTTATCTGATGCTGAGATTCAAAGAATGAAGGATGAAGCAAAAGCTAATGCGGATTCGGATAAAGCTGCTAGAGAAAAAGCGGATAAAATAAATGAAGCGGATCAGATTATCTTCCAAACGGAAAAACAATTGGAAGAATTTGGCGACAAGATCTCTGATGATTTAAAGCAACCTATTCAGGATGCTATCGTAGAGTTAAAAGCTGCCAAGGACGCTGAAGACCTAGCTGCTATAGATACAGCTAAAGAGAAAGTGACGACAGCTTTCCAGGCTGCTTCTCAGCAGATATATCAAGCACAGCAGGAGGCTGGCAATGCTGATGCAAGTGCTGGAGCTACTGCAGACTCTGACGATTCCAAAGAAGATGTTACTGACGTGGAATTCGAAGAAGTAGATGACAAGAAATAAGGTTTCACATAGTTAGAAAAAAAGGGAGAGCATTTGGTCTCCTTTTTTTAGTTTCTGAATTTTAAACGTATTACATCCTGATGGGTCTCTGCCTGGAGGATTATTAGATAATTTCCATTGACTAAATGGTTTAGGTTAATACCACTAGACAATTTGGCTGCAGAGACCGTTTCCTGGTAAACGGATTTACCTGAAGGATTAACTATTTGGATTTGATAGTTTTGGTCTAAAGCGTTTTCTAAACCTTTTATGATTAGTGCATCATGTATTGGGTTTGGAGATACTTTAATGACTGGCACCGTATTGATTTCTTCTACATTAGTGGTCAAGAAAATAGAAGCTGTTAAGGTACAATCAGGTCGATCGTCATTCCATACTGTCAATGTGTATAATCCTCCTGGCCCTATAATGATTTGATTACTATTCTCATCTTGAATGATTCCATCGATATCCCAAGTGTAATGATCAAATCCTAGATCAGCTGCTAAACTATCGTTATCCGGATTTAGTGGATCAGCTACGACAGATAAGTCTAGTGTCTCTGATGCAATTGAAGGACTGGTCAAGGTTGATTGCAGGGACATCATGCAGTTATTCTCATTCAGGAGTGAAAGCGTATAATCACCCTCATTTAGATTGTTAAAATTTAGGTCAGAATAATCCGTATTATTCAGTTGAATGGAAACCCAAGAACTAGCATCGTAATCAGAGGTAAAACTCATTGAACCTAATTCAGATTTATCACAACTAATTGGATTGATATTTAGACTATAGGATTGCTCTAAGTTACTATCCGTTATAGCATAGACTTTTCCACTAACAATCCCAATAACATAAAGATTTCCTTCCGCATCTTCTCCCAATGAAACAAAATCTTGATTCGGTCCATTCAGTAATTGGTTTGGTATAGTTACCTCTCCATTTTCATACCTTACCCCCCAAATCAATCCACTACAATAGTCTGTGTATAGATACATACCAACTAGATTAGGATATTTACATCCTCTATATACATGTCCACCAGTTACAGAACAACCCTGTGTATTACTATTGTATACTACAACAGGTGCTGTGTAGGTATCTGCATCATCACAACCACTTGTATTATATGGTGCATCGCCTTCATAACATCTCCATCCAAAGTTGTGTAAACTATCCAATTGATCAGCAGGTACTAGGTCTATCTCTTCCCATAAATTCTGTCCAACATCTCCAATCCATAAGTCCCCTGTTACTGGGTCAAAACTAAATCGCCAAGGATTCCTTAAGCCCGTGTATACGATAGGATTAGAACTTGGATTTTCAGCAGGAATAAAATAAGGATTGGATGGGGTAGAAGCATCTACATTGAGTCGAAGCATTTTTCCCAAGTATGAATTAGGATTTTGAGCAAAATTCTGTGGGTCTCCTCCTGAACCGCCGTCCCCCATTCCGATATATAAATAATTATCTGGTCCAAATGCGATGCAGCCTCCATTGTGATTTCCGTAAGGCTGGTCAATGGTAATGATAGATAAGCCTGAATTAGTATCTGCTAATTTTGGATTATCGAAAAAGACTTGATACCGCTGAATCTCTGTATGGCCTTGATTATTAGTAAAGTTGACGAAGAAAAATCCATTCGAATCAAAATTTGGATGAAAAGCCAATCCAAGTAAGCCTCTTTCATTGGAGTTTGTAGATACGATGTCTTGTATATCCAAGAAAGTATATCTTTCTCCTGTATTTTTTTCAATAACAATTATTTTTCCCGCTTTCTCTACTATGAAAATTCGATCATCTCCACAATGGGTTAAAGCTAAGGGCAAGGAGAAATTGCTATATACTTCTTCTAGGTTTAAGTCTGGGTCATTTTGTCCATTTGCCTGATGCAAAAATGGGACGATAGTAAATAAAAGTAAGAGTCTTAAGTTTGGCATAAATTAGATTTTATAGAATGATGTTAACTCACTGTATCTAAAATATGGAATTTTATTATTTTGGGAGAAAAAGGACCTTATGGACAACAATAACATCATCGATGGTAAAGAATTAGCCAAAATAATTCGAGAAGAAATCAGATTGGAAGCTCTGGAAATCAAGTCTGAAAGAGGTAGAGCGCCCAAGTTGATAGCTGTTATTGTGGGTGAAAATCCTGCTTCACAATCTTATGTAAGAGGAAAGGTTCGTGCATGTGATGCTGCAGGCTTTGAATCCGAGACTATAAAATTAGATGCATCTACCACAGAGGAAGAATTAATACAGGTAGTTGATGATTTAAACAAGGATGAAAGTGTGGATGGATTTATTGTTCAGTTGCCACTTCCAGATCATATTAATCCTGACCATGTTATTATGGCCATTGCTCCTGAAAAAGATGTCGATGGTTTCCATCCAGTTAATTTTGGTAAAATGGCTCAAGGTTTACCTTCATTCCTTCCTGCTACTCCTTTCGGAATCATTACCATGCTGGAAAGGTATAATGTAGAAACTAGCGGCAAAAAGTGTGTAGTAGTTGGAAGATCGAATATAGTTGGAACACCAATAAGTATTTTGATGTCTAGGAAGGCTAAAGTGGGTAATTCAACCGTTACTTTAACTCATAGTAGAACAAAGGATTTAAAAGAGGAAGTTAAGCAAGCTGATATTATCATTGCAGCTATTGGTATTCCTAACTTTGTGACAGCTGATATGGTCAAAGAGGGTGCAGTTATCATTGATGTAGGAATAAATAGAGTAGAGGACAGTTCGAAAAAGAATGGCTATCGTTTGGTAGGTGATGTGGATTTTGAGGGAGTACAATCAAAAGCTGGATTAATTACCCCTGTACCAGGTGGTGTTGGACCTATGACAGTGTGTTCTTTGCTATATAATACCTTACTTTCTGCTAAGGGTGTTATCTATCCTAAAAAATAATAAACCATTATTATAAATTATCCTAAGCATTATGGTGTTGTGATCATAATGCTTTTTATTTTTAGATATGAACGACTTTTTAAAGTATACTATTCAAGTTGAGGAAGATCAAAAAGAAATTATATTGGCTTTTTTAACTCTTCTGAACACGGACATGATTGAGGAAATGGATACTGGGTATGCATTGAGTTTCGAGATAGATGATCAAATAGAAGAATCTACGAAAGCTATGGAGGACGTTTTAGACCAATTCGATTTAGCCTTTCAAGTAGAAACCGTTAAAGGTCAAAATTGGAATGCAGTTTGGGAGGCTTCCTTTCAGCCCATCTATGTGCATGATTACGCACAAATTAGGGCTTCCTTTCACCCTTCGAAATCTAGTTTTAAACACGACCTATTAATTGATCCACAAATGTCTTTTGGTACAGGACACCACGCAACTACTTATATGATGGTTGAGCAAATGGAGGAATTAGACCTATTGGATAAGTCAGTAATGGATTATGGTTGTGGAACAGGGATTCTTGCTATTCTTGCAGCAAAAGAAGGGGCCAAACCAATTATAGCATTTGATATTGAGCAAAATGCATATGAGAATAGCATTTCAAATGTAAAAATTAATGCAGTAGAACATATATCCTTGTTTCAAGGCGTTCTATCTGATGTGCCTCAGGAATCTACTTTTGATATTATCCTAGCAAATATCAATCGAAATGTAATTTTAGATTCTTTAGGTCAATTAAGTGAATTTATTAATAAAGAAGGTCTGTTGTTAGTCTCTGGTATTTTGATCAAAGATTTTGACAAAGTTGTTAGCCAAGCAAAGACTTTTGAATTCAATCTTGTTAAAAGGGTTGAGAAAGATGGATGGCTTTGTCTACAATTCAATAAAAACTAAGTTATATATCAATCTATATGATGAAACATATTTACATTCTACTCTTAATTGTTTGTACTGCTAGTTTAGTTCAAGCCCAGTCAATTACATCTTTTTCCGAGGATACCCCCAGCTTTCTCAAGGAATTGGATGAGTTTATGAATTTTAATAAGCAGCCCTTACTTCAAGAGACACATGAAAGATTTGAGGCAATGACAAAATCGGGAGTGTTTTCCGAAGAAGACTTACAGGGAATGCGCGCTGTTTCACAATCTATGATTGAAAATAAATTAATAGCCAATCCACACTTTAATGATTATCTAAACTCCTGTATGATGGTTAAGAATTTATCTGAATCTAATGTGAGTCTTACACAATGGAATGCTTTTCTGATGGAGGTATTTGCTAGTGGCATCAAATTGAAAAGGGATAATTATAAAACCCTTTTGGGTTTTGGCGAAACTTATTTTGGTGAACAGATTATTTATCGAAAAACATCCCAATTCTACTGGGCATCTAGTCAAACAAGTAATCTAGGATTTAAGGTGGATCCTGAATCAGGGATTTCAGTGGAGTTTAAGGATATAGACTTAGTTTGTTTACGTAATTCAGATTCGCTTCAAATATTTAACACCTCAGGTTCTTATTTAATACTGGAAAAAAAGTTTGTAGGTAGTGGTGGAACAGTGAATTGGGATCGATTTGAAGTAGAAGATGATATTTCTGTTGAATTAAGTGATTTTGAGTTGGAATTGACTAGAGGTCTTTATACCTGTAATGAGGTGGAGTTATCTTATCCAAAGTTTTTCGGCACTCAATTAATTAAAGGAACATTTGAAGATAAGATTGGGTCTAAACCAAAAAATGGAACAGGCTTATATCCCAAATTTGAATCTGTAAATCAAGTGTTGAAGATTAATAATTTTGGAGAGGGAATTACGTATTCTGGTGGGTTTAAATTAGCTGGATTAACCATTTATGGCCCTGCTGTTGGTGAGCAGCTATCTGAAATTCGCATCGAAAATGATGAAGGAGAACTAAAACTTCAAACTTTATCTGACCAATTCAAAATCATTGTTGATAAGAGAATTACAGCTGAGCATGTAAGCTGTAATATTTTCATGAACGGAGATTCTATATACCATCCTAATATCATTTTTAGATATGATATTCCGGAACAGAAATTAGAACTTAAACGAGGGAACTATGGCAATCAAAAGACGCCATTTTACAGTTCTATTCACCGTTTAAATATTCAAGCAGATGATATGAATTATTATCTCGGAGGTGATAGTTTAGTTATTGGTGAAAAAACACTTCAGTTTAATAATTCCAATGCTGTAGTTAAGCTAGAATCTCAAGATTACTTTTCTGAGGCTGAATTTATTTCATTTAGAGGGGGGGCTGATTATAACATGATCAATATGATTTATAAAACAGCTCAAGAGGAAGGCTTAAGAAAAATAAGTGCCCATACCGTTGCGGAACAGATCAATCCAAAGTTTACCGCTGAGACTATTGAAACGGTATTATATGCATTGGTAGAAGCAGGTTTCATTAATTATTATCCAGAGACTAAAGTTATTGAAGTCAAAGACAAAATCATACTCTATGCTGAAGCAACGCGAGGTGGAACGGATTTCGATCGACTAAAAATAGAGTCCGTTACTGAAAAGTTTGATAATGGTGTAATGGATGTCCAAACTGGTGATTTAACCATGTTTGGTATTAAGAATTTAGAGTTTTCTCCTAAGAAATTTGTGGGTTTAAAACCCTACAACCAACAACTGACCATCCAAGCCAATAGAGACATGAAGTTTGGAGGACGTCTTTTTGCAGGGTATACATTATTCACTGGAGAAGACATGCGCTTTAATTATGATGAATTTAATATTGAATTAGATTCAACTAAATACCTGGATCTATTCTTACCCATTATAGATGCAGTTGGGGAAAAAGGTAAATTAAAACCCGCCTATGCATTAAATTCTTCCATAGAGCAATTCAATGGAGTACTTCTGATTGATGCGCCTAAGAATAAGTCAGGAAAAGATGATATTCCACTTTTCCCTGCCTTACAATCAAAAGGACCGTCTTATATCTATTATGACTATAAAGATATTTTGGATGGCGTCTACACTCGAGATTCATTCTATGTGGAACTAGAACCATTTACATTAAATAGTCTCCTTAGCTTAGATCAAGATGTTGTAAAATTTGATGCTAAACTTATTTCAAGTGAAATATTTCCACCATTTAAAGAAGAAATATCCATTCAGGCCGATACGTCTTTGGGTTTTGTTTCCGTAACGCCAGTAGAAGGTTATCCTATATATCAAGGAGCAGGAAACTACAGAGGACAAATGAGTTTGTCAAATCAAGGTTTTCTAGGAGAGGGAGAACTTACTTACTTAAAAGCCACCATTCAATCTGAAGATTTAGTCTTCATGCCTAAGAATCTAACGGCTTCTGCAGATGACTTTTTGTTGGAGCAAGGGATTACTAATGGAATTGAGGTACCTAGAGCAACTGGTAATAATGTTACCATAGACTGGAGACCTTATCAAGACAGTATGTATGTTCGAAGTACTAATGAGGAAGACCCTTTTGAGATTTATACCTATAATGCTCATAAGCTATATGGGACAATTATTTTGACACCTGATGGGATGCGAGGAAATGGTAAATTCTATTGGCCAAAGGGAACCTTTGAGTCGGATTTATTTTCCTTTAAACAGACTTCTATCGCATCAGATACTTCAATAGTTTTCATTAATTCTATTGATACAGATATAGCTGCACTTGAAACAAGCAATATGCGTATTGATGTTGATTTTGAGGATAGCTATGGTAAGTTTTATTCAAACATAAAGGATAACTATACTAAACTGCCTCGAAATAAATTCTCGACAAATCTGATGCAGTTCGAATGGGATATTGATGATAAACGGATCATTTTTAAACCAGAAACAAATGAAGTTGGAAAATTCCTATCTATTCACGAGAAGCAGGACAGTCTAATGTTCGATGGCGATGAAGCTACACTGAATATAGAAAGCTCTGTTTTTAGTGTCACTGGTGTGCCATTTGTGAAATCTGCTGACGCATTTATTTACACATCAGATAGCATTATAAACATTAGACCAGGAGCAGATATTGATACGCTTTTTGATGCTAAGATTATAGCTGATACCCTGTCTAAATATCATGTAATCAATAAGGCTAAAGTGAAGATTAAAGGGAGAAATAGCTATAGTGCCTCTGGATTTTATGAATATAATGTTGGACCTCATAAACAAGAAATAGAATTCCAGGATATTGCTGGTTTGCGCGGACTAGGTAAAGGAAGTTATGAGCAAAGGGGGGTAGTGACTCGAGCAACTGGGACCATTGAACAAGGATCGGAATTTTATATCGATGATAAGATTGAGTATTCTGGTGAGATTAATCTACAATCCAATCAAAAAGAACTTTTATTTAAAGGCTATGCTAGATTAGATGCTAATCTTCAAGCAAAACACTGGTTCTTTGTAAATTTTGAAGGAGATAGAAGTGATTTGTCTATCCAATTCGATAGACCTCAAAACTATGAAGGAGAGATTGTTCGAAATGGGATTTTTGTAAGTAGAGAAAATGCTGAAATTTATCCGAGGATAATGGCGCCACTTTACTTTAGAAAAGATCGTATGCTTATAGAAGCGACCGGACTTTTAAATTACGATGAACGTTTGGACCAATTTAGGTTTGGTGATTCCCTTAAAGTCATGAAACCCTATACAAATAGAGGTAATTTGATTGTATTTGAGAATAAAACGGGCAAAGTTAAAGCAGAAGGTAAATTTAATTTCTGTGAAGACTTAGATTTCATGTCCGTAGATGCAGCTGGTCGATTGGAAACTACGATTCAACTGGAATTAGATACTGCTTCTACAGGCCCTAAAGCAATAGCACCGATTCAAGGAGAATTCATGTTAGGGGTAGATATTGTTATTCCTGAAGAATTGGAAAGAGTGATGATAAATGATTTCTTGAATTATGCTTTAGATGCTCCAGGTGTGGTATATTCAAATGATGTTCGCTTTTATCAGAAAGCAGTTGCAGAATTATTCCCTGACAATGAAGAAATCAATCAAGCCATTGGAGATATTTCACTAAACACTTTCCTTATTCCGGAAAAATATAATCAGTATAGCTTTTTGTTTAATAAGCTAAATATGAAATGGGAGCAAGCTTACCAATCATTTATTACAATGGATGAAAAAGTTGGTATTTCAAGCTTGAATGGCAAACCATTTAATAAAAAAGTAACTTGTTTTATGGAGACCAAAATGCCTATGCAAGAAAAGGATGATAGACTTTATCTTTATTTGCGTTCTCCTTCAGGTAGCTATTATTTCTTCGGATATAAAGGAGGTATTTTAAACATCTTTTCCAATAATAGCGACTTTGCAGAGGTCTTTTTAGATTATAAAGAGAAGGATCTACTTTTTGAGGTGGAGAAAGATAAAATATTAGAGTTGCAATGGGGTAATGAAGGTACGGTTCAGGCCTTTATTAATAGGGTAAGAGCCTCTGTAAATAATACTAATTAATCAGTTGAAATAGTAATGACTAAATCTGAAATAGCTATAGATATTCAAGAGACTTTAGATCGTTTGTTTCCAGAAACACCGGTGCCACTTGATCATAAAGATCCCTATACCTTGCTTATAGCAGTATTGTTATCTGCACAGTGCACGGACGAAAGAGTAAATCAAGTTACACCGGATTTGTTCGAGCAAGCAGATAATCCTTTTGATATGGCAAAATTGGATGTAGATTTTATCAAATCTATTATAAGGCCATGCGGATTGTCCCCAAGAAAATCAAAAGCTATTTATGATTTATCACATATTCTTATTGATAAATATAATGGTGAAGTGCCACAAGACATGGCTCTATTAGAGGAACTACCTGGGGTAGGACATAAAACAGCCAGTGTTGTCATGTCTCAGGCTTTTGGAGAGCCAGCTTTTCCCGTAGATACACATATACACCGTTTGGCTTACAGGTGGAAGTTGAGTAATGGAAAAAACGTTGATCAAACAGAAAGAGACTTAAAACGTATTTTCCCTAGGGAAACCTGGAATAAATTACACTTGCAAATCATCTTTTTCGGTAGGGCTTTTTGTCCTGCTAGAGGTCATAATCCATACGAATGTCCTATCTGCAGTAAATATGGTAGGAAGACTATGTTCCACGAATTTGATAAGAAAAAGAAAAAATAATTAGAACGGGTAACCCAGCGCTAAGTTGAAATTCATGTTAGAGTCACTTGCGGTCTTTGAGAATGGCCTTACCCAATATCTTTCGGCTCCGTTAGGATTATTGTTGTAGGGCGTTCTAAGAATAATACCTCCATCTAATCTAAGGATGAAATATGTAAAATCTACTCGTAGTCCTATACCAGTGTTTACGGCATTATGTTTCTTAAAGTTTTCTACATTCAACTGTGCTGTAGGTCTTTCTGGATCCGGATAAAGCACCCATACATTACCCATGTCGACAAATATGGCACTTTCATAATTGATTCCTGCAAAAGCAAATAAAGGAAGTCTCCATTCTGCATTGACTTCTAAATGTATATCGCCAGATTGAACAAAACTATTGCCCCCACCTCCTGTATATTCTCCGCCAGGACCAATATTTCTTACCAGCCAGCCTCGCATACTTTCAGGGCCACCCACATAAAATTGTTTCACAAAAGGAATAGAATTTGAATAACCAACCGGTTTTGCGATTCCGCTGATGAATCTAAATGCAAAACTTGTCTTATTTGTATATTTCTTAGTGTAGGTGTAGGATAAATAACTTTTTAAATATTGAGAGAATTCTATAAAAGAATCCTCTGATTCTGCCGTTGGTATTTTCCACTCTACATCAGCACCATCATTGAAGAATCGGTTGTACAAGGAATTAGCACCAAGAATCTCTAGACCCGATAATTCAATTCCAAATCCAAAAGAAGCAGATTCACCATATTTTTGTGTAACACGTTTATTTTGAAAAGACAAATCTCTAAAAATAAAACCGGTGAAAAATTGTTTAGTAAAGCTAGACCTCAAATATCCATTAGCCGAGATGACATTATCAAAAAACTCAGGTTCAATTTGAGGGTTGAAAAAGTCTAGCCCTAACATATCTAGTTTAATGAGTCTATTTTTTCGACTCGTCATTTCATACCCATACTTAACGTCAAAAGAGTGAAGACTAAAGGATTGAATGTTTAATAAGTTACTGTAAGAAGCACCTAGATGCGTTTTGGTATTACTTTTAAGCATACTGTAAGCGCGATCATTAATAAGATTGGTTTTATTCAAACCTTTGATGATGCCCAAGTAGTCTACAAATTTCGGAAAGTATAGATCAACAGCAGCATTGATATCCATATTGTTGACTAGTGAATCACCTCGACTTCTGAAGTTCAGTGCTACACCAGCCTCTAAACTTGTAATAAATAATTCTGCTCCCTTAAGTAAATTCCTATGCTGCAAGGAAACATTGGAGGATATACCCAATAGTCTTTGTGCCTCAATATCATTGGTGCCAAATTTTGAAATATTCAATTCTCCATTGGTACCAAACGCAAAGCGTTTATTAGGAGTAAGGTAAATTTTTAAGTTTAGGGTATTGGGATTTAAAGGATCAAGTTCTTTTTTGATATTAACGAAGCCATACATCTCCAACTGTCCTAGTTGTCTGTTGGTTTGATTAAATCTGTTATGGCTATATATTTTACCACTTTCAAATGCTAGCGCATTCAACAATACTTCTTTCCTAATAATTAAATTTTCCTGTTGTTGGAAAATAAATACATTTGGAGCTAAGGTATCTGACTTTACAAAACTAGTTACTGAGGGGTTATAATCTGGATAAATGGTTATACTCCCAATAGTATATTTACTATGGTTTTTACCATTGGCAGGGCTTAGTATTTCAAGTGATACTTTAAATGTCTGGTCAGTAGAATCTACCTTTAGTCTGTTTATGAAATGAGTTCCGAATAAGGCAAAGCCTTCCTCACGAAGGGTCTGATTAATTCGCTGTGTTTCTTGATTGTAGAGTTGTTGATCTAATCTATTACCAGGACTTAAAAGGGAAGTTTCTTCTAAATAGGAAATATACTTTGAAATGGCTTCATCTTTTGTGGTATAGACAAGTGAATCAATTACATAAGGTTTTTTAGGGTCAATTTCGTAGCGAGCTATTAGTTTTTGTCCACTTTTGTCTTTATAAATCTTTAAGCCAGTCACTTCAGCTTCGAAATAACCTCTACTATGCAGATAATTTGAAATATTAGCGGAAGTACTTTCTAAGATTGAATCGTTAAATAACACAGGTTCTTGACCAAATTGGGTTTTTAGCCATTTTTTAAAACCTGTTGTGTCTTTTTCCTCTTCAAATCTGTAGTAAAAATATTGTTTAGGTATACCTAAAAACTTTTCGTTGGGCTTTTGCAGATAAAGATTATTTAGGTCGGCATTTATATCTGGATTTTTTTCTAAGTCTTTGTCTCCAATAACTACAACTTCATTTTCAACTAAAAAGCTTTCATCGGGACCGAGGTATTTAGTTACCTTACAAGACGAAAGGCACAATAAAATGAAAATTAGGTGCAAATATGTGGCAAATACTTTTTTCATTAAATGATAGTTGTGAAGTATTTTACAGCTAAAATGCCTTCAACATTAAATTCTATTGAATATGGCGATTAGCAATGCGCAACTAAAACTTTTAAATTCTTTAAAGCTAAAAAAGTTCAGGCAAAGGTATAATAAATATTTGGTGGAAGGTCCCAAAATGGTTCAAGAACTATTGGTTCAAGCACCAAATGCTGTAGATGTCGTATTTGGAACGAAAGAGTATTTAAAAAAATTGCCTTCATCCTCACTCCAGGTAAGTTTGGTTGAAATAAGTGAAAAAGATTTAAGCATGCTCAGTAGTTTTTCAACAGCTAATCAAGCTATTGCAATAGCGCATATTCCAAATATAGAATCATGGAGTAGGATAGCTGTAGAAGGTCTATCTATTTTTACAGATGCTATTCAAGATCCAGGCAATTTAGGGACGATCATACGGATTGCTGATTGGTTTGGCATTAAGACGCTTATTTGTGGTCCGGGGACAGTTGATCCTTATAGTCCAAAAGTCGTTCAATCAAGTATGGGGGCAATATTTAGAGTTGATATTTGCTTTTCGTCATTGGATAACTTAAAAGAGATAAATCCTAATATTAAAACTTTTGGTGCAGTGCTAGATCGTGGACTTTCAATCTATAAAATTAGCCCTCCAAAAGGTTCTATTCTTGTAATAGGTAATGAATCTAATGGTATCCAATCCTCAAATTCAAAGTGGATAGATGAGGAAGTCAGTATACCTAGATTAAATGGGAATGGCGCCGAATCATTGAACGCTGCAATAGCTTGCGGAATTATTTGTGGACAATGGATAAAGCCTAGTTGATAGGAATAAATTCATATTCCTTATTCTCCGGATCTAATAATGTAATCTGATTGTATTTTAGTTCCTTGATATCCATGTAGAATAAACTATCGTATGCTTGATCAGAGCAGGCTTCATAATATATAGAACAATCAACTTCCAATACTTCATCATTTTGCCCTAAAGTCCACATTCCCTCAAGAGTATCTTTAGTATAAAAATTATCAATGAGTTCACAGGGGTAATTGAGTTTGAATAATCCATCCTCATATAGATATAGTTGTATGTCAATTTGCTCTCCACCTAAAATTTGTAGGGTTTCAAAATTTCTACCAGCCACACAAGTCCAAGCATTTATTAGCCTAGCATTTTTTGAGCGAAAGGAGAGGTAAGGGCCTTCTTCATACTTCTTACATGCAGAAATAGATCCAATTATTACAATGATTAATATGGATAAATACTTATTCATGTATCCCAATTTTTAAGTTGTTGATATATTTGATGAACAGGTAAGCCCATAATAGTATTGTAGGTTCCTTCTATTTTTGAAATTTTACAATGACCTATCCATTCTTGAATGGCGTAGGCTCCAGCTTTATCATAAGGTTGGTATGTATCTACATAGTATTCAATTTCAGCTACTGAAATAGGATACATATGTACTATCGATTGTTCAGCGAAAACTACTTTTTTATCTTTTGATTGAAGGCAAACTCCTGTAATAACGGTATGATGACGACCAGCTAATGCACCAATCATTTGAATAGCATGATCTCTATCCTTTGGTTTTTCATACACTATACCATCTTGAACCACTATAGTATCCGAGCAAAGTAATACCTCTTCTGGCCTAAGATTGATCCTATTACCTTCTGCTTTTAATTCGGCTAGATATGAGGGAATATCAGAAGGATCCATATCGGATGGATATAACTCGGCCACTTCATTAACTTCAATCCTGAAATTAAATCCTGCCTCTTTAAGCAATTGTGCTCTTCTAGGTGATTTAGATGCAAGTAATATCGGTCTATCTAAAACTTTCATACATTCATTACATGAAAATTAAGGCA
>CAXQNQ010000037.1:0-8731 GCA_964225135.1 Mesoflavibacter profundi | reverse complement strand
AGGCTATACGAACTGCTGTAGAACGGGGTATCGTTGAAGATCGAGCGCCTTATGAATTATCCTTTGATGTTTTGGCACAGTATCTAGTTACTTTGGCGGTTTCAGATGGTTTCTATCCTCAACAAATATTGGAGGAGGTATTGCAGACACATGCCTATGCTCATTTGGATCTGAATGAATGGGATTGGTTGTTGAATTTCATTACAAAGGGGTCCCAGAGTATGGAAGCTTATGATGAATTCAGGCGGGTGGAAGTGATGGATGATGGTTTGTTCAAAGTGAATAGTAGGCGGGTCGCTATGCGGCATCGAATGCAAATAGGGACTATAGTTGGAGACGGTGAGTTGCGTGTAAAGTTTGTCAAAGGAGGGTATTTGGGAAGTGTGGAGGAATGGTTTTTATCTAAATTGGAACCTGGAGATAGCTTTGTATTTGCAGGACGCGTTTTAGAGTTGGTGCGTATACGGGAGATGATTGCTCAGGTAAAAATATCTAAGGCTAAGAAACCGAAAGTAGTCTCTTGGATGGGAGGACGCATGACTTTATCTGCTCAATTGGGGGATTTATTACGAGAAGAGATGCAGCATTTAAAGGATGTACCTAATTCTTGCCCTGAATTCAAAGATCTAGGGGGCTTTTTAGAACAGCAAGAAGCCATTTCTGCGATACCTAATCAAGATGAATTATTGATTGAATCTTTTGAAACAAAAGAAGGTTTTCACCTACTGGTTTATACCCTGGAGGGTCGTTATGTACATGAAGCTATGTGTGCGTTAGTGGCTTACAGGATTTCACGACAAATGCCTATTTCGTTCTCTTTAGCGTATAATGATTATGGCTTTGAAATTTTAAGTGATCAGTATGTAGACCCGAAGCAGATTGACTTTAGGGACCTGTTCAGCTTGAAGCATATGTTTGAGGATTTGGTGGAAAGTATCAATGCCGCAGAAACGGCTAGGCGGACTTTTAGGGATATAGCGGTAGTCTCTGGGTTAGTCTTTACTGGACCTCCTGATAGACGGAAAAAAGATAAACACCTACAAAGCAGTGCTCAGATGTTTTTTTCTGTCTTTGAAGATTATGAACCGGATCATTTATTATTGAATCAAGCCTATAGTGAGGTTTATGCTTATCAGTTTCAGCAGGAACGGATGGAAAATGCTCTGAGACGGGTGGCAAAACAGCAATTGCTTTTTAAGTCTTGTTTAAAGCCAAGTCCATTTTCTTTTCCTATTATTACAGATCGATTGCGTGCTCGTATGAGTAGCGAGGAACTGAGTGATCGAATCAAACGAATGATTGCAGCGTATACCAAAGCATAATGAAAGGAACACAAACCATTCAAATAAAAGGTCATCGATTGATGCTCTTACCTACAGGTGCCTTGTATTGGCCCAAGTATAAAGCGCTTTTTATTGCTGATTTGCATATTGGAAAGGTAGAGCATTTTCGAAAGGAAGGCTTGGCTATTCCTGCTGCTGTTGGTGCAGAAAATTATCAAAAGTTGGATGCTGTTATTCAAAATCTAGATCTAGAGCATGTATACTTTCTTGGGGATCTATTTCACAGTAAGAAAAATACTGGGTGGGATCGTTTCTTTGATTGGGTGAAGCAACAAGATTTTAAGATTACACTTATTGTTGGGAATCACGATAGGCATGATTTAAAGGCTATTCCTGAAGGAAGTTTTGAACTACTTGAAGCCTTGGAATTAGAGGGAATTGTATTTACGCATGAGCCATTTGAAAGTCCTAAAGTATTCAATATATGCGGGCATATTCATCCAGGCTTATTAATGAGAGGAAAAGGCAGATTAGTAGCTAAAGTACCTTGTTTTGCTCAAGAAAAAAATCGATTGATTTTACCAGCTTTTGGAGTGTTTACAGGCAATCATCCTATTGAATTGGATCGAATGAGCGCAGTATATATTTGTACAGGTGAAGAAGTTTTGATGATTAAGTAATAAATCTTGTAACTATTAAAGGTTTGTAATGTATTATGGAGAACACCATAAATATGAATTACAATTTATTTTTTTAATTTTTTTTGGCATCTATTGCCTTGATAATAAAGCCTTTGAGTTTCTTAGTTCAAGGTGCTTGTACTAATCCTATAATTTAATTCGTTTTATCCCAAATCAAACTATTTTATTATGAAGAAATTAAGTTTTTTGTTGGTAGTATGTGCTATTGTTTTAGGGACTTATTCATGCAAAACAAATAATCAAGAACAAAACTCAGAATCTGAAAAAAATGTTGAAGTTAAGTCCGAAGCGGCTTTGCAATATGTAGCTGTCTTAAAGGGCGAAATACAGGATACTTTGGTGGTATTCCATCCAGCTACCTATGAAGAGCGAGTATCTGTTCATTCATCTGGGCAAGATTTATTAGATTTATTAAGAACCTTGGAAGGAGATTCTTTTGAAGAATTCATGATTAATAAGGGGGAAACGATAGATACCATCATATCTATTGATAAAAATAAATCCCAATTGAATCGCTATTTAGTTGAAAATGAAAACTCCAATTAGTTGTTATCAACAAAAAAAGCCTGGTTATATAACCAGGCTTAAGTTATGCTCAATAAGTCTACTCAGCAATTATTAAGAGACCACTATCGATTTTTGGGGGGTAATGGAATCCACTTCTTTTTTTGGCATAAATACAGTCAGAATACCATTTTCGTAGGATGCTTCAATTTCATCCTGTAGGCAATTTTCAGGTAAATAAAATGCTCTACTGAAACTTGTAAATGAATATTCTTTACGTTTGTAGATTTTATTTTCAGAAAGGTTCTCAGACTCTAGTTCACTTGATATAAGTAACTGATGGTTCTTAACCTCTACTTGAAAATCTTCTTTAGCTTGACCAGGTGCAGCTAATTCCAAGATAAATGCATCTTCTGTTTCTTGAATATTTACTGCTGGAGTGAAAAAATTCATTTCCATGGATGAGATAGCTTTATTCCAAGGATTAGTTAAACTGTATCCGCCAAAAAAATCGTGGGTCAATTTGGGTAATAAACGTTTTTTTGATGAAATTAATCTAGACATATGATATAGAGATTTGGGGTTGTTGTTTGGTTATAAATCAAATTTACATGTCAATAAAAAGGGTTTTCCTGAAGAAAATCAGTTCAAAAACTGATTAAAATCAGTTTTTGAACTTTTAACTATTAGATTATTCTTTTATCACTGGGTAAGAAATATCGCCCCAGTCCAAATCACTATTCTCAATCATTAATTCAATGATAGCAGGAATAAGATAGCTAAGGATACGTTGTGCGTCTTTGACTTGAGCCCTATTCACAGAACTTTTATAAGTAGCTCCACCATGCACCAATTGATTTCGTACCACATAAAGCCGTTGAATTACTATTTGCAATAGTTCAGAAACATTCCGACCAGTAAGGAGCTTAAATGCCTTTTGTTTTTCATTTAAAAAGGCTTTTTCCCAATCTATTTCCTTGCCTTTTTGGGCCTCCCAAAATGGTTTGAAGGCAAACTTGTTATCAATCAATATGCGTATTGGACCTGAGAATTTATCCCAAAGAATATTATACAGCATATCCTGCTTGTCAATAGCGCTTAGTTGATTGGTGAAATGGGCAAAGCGATCTCTTTCTTTTTTCTCTAATGGGTTGATTTCAGTAGTTCCATAACAAGCATTAAAAGCTATCCAATAAGTGATAAAAGAAATATCGGGGTCTGTCTCCTGAGCTTTAGCCGCTTTATACCAGCTTATAGCTCTATGAAGTCTGATACTTGAACTTTCTGGTATAACTTCTGGATGAGATTTAAGCTTCTCTTTAAGTTTTTTAGGACTTTTCATAGACTGGGTTTTGATTGATTAGAGCGACTAATTTATGTTTTTTTGATTATTTTGATGGATATCTTTTACGAATCTTTATAATTAACACCATGAGGCACATATATCTATTGATTTTGATGGCACTATTTACTTCATGTGAACCAACTCAATGGTTGACAGAGGATTTGGTTATTGAAACTTCTTGCCAAGAAGGTGGAGAACCCAATTTGATGAAAAGTCCTAACGGAGAGATCATCTTATCTTGGATTGAATATCTAAATGATACCACCTCTGCTCTACGCTATGCCAGCTTAGAAGGAGATACTTGGAGTGCTTCTACCGAGATTGCTGTTGGTGATGATTGGTTTGTTAATTGGGCAGATTTTCCGGCTATGGCTCGGAATGGGTCTCATATGATTGGGCATTGGTTGGCTAAAAGTTCAGCTGGAACCTATGATTATGATGTTACAGTGAGTCAATCGATGGACGGAGGAGCAACTTGGTCAGCCGGAGAGGTTTTACACAAAGATTCTATTTCGGCAGAACATGGATTTGTGAGTATGATACCTATGGATGAAGGAGGATTTGCTTTGACCTGGCTGGATGGAAGAAATACTAAGATCGCTTCAGAGATACCTTCGGACGAGCATGGGCATGGACATGGAGGAGCTATGAGTTTAAGATATACAGAGATAGATGCAAGTGGACAAATTCAGCCATCAGTAGAATTGGATGCAAGAATATGTGACTGCTGTCAAACGGATATGGCGATGAGCACTAAAGGCCCAGTAGTAGTATATCGAGACCGAAGTGAAAAGGAAATAAGAGATATATATATTACTCGAAGAGTGGATGGGAAATGGTATGACCCAAAACCTGTTTATCAGGATAATTGGGAGATTGCTGGTTGTCCTGTGAATGGTCCTGCTCTAGATGCCAAGGGAGAAACATTGATTGTATTCTGGTACAGTGTAGATGATGGCACACCTGTACTTAGATATTCTTGGTCAACAGATGGGGGTGAATCATTTGGAGCAATGAGACAATTGGAGGTGGAAGCTCCTTTAGGTCGAGTAGACGTAAAACTTATAGATGAAGAACATGCTGTATTAGTTTGGATGGAACAAAATGGAGCAGAGGGGAGCTTAATCATGGGACAAAAAGTGAAGTCAGATGGCCAAGTGTTTGAAGCCATGCCACTAGTTAAAAGTAAAGCCGCAAGACAAGCAGGATTCCCTCGAATGGTGTTAGATAAGGATCGATTGGTGCTTTCTTGGACCAATACAGGAGGCGAAAAGACTAGAATTGAAAGTAAGGTGTATCAGTTATTGTAGTAAGTTTTACATGTTCCTTTTCCTTATTAATCAATAGCTTACAAAAATATTACCACTCGTATTTTTCTGAAGTGAATTTTTAATGGTAAATTATTGTAGTTCAAAGCAAACGCATTGAACCAATTGTTAACCATTAATTATTGCGACATATGAAAAGAATATACTGGCTATTCGTCTTACTCTGCCTAAGTTGGAGTGCTATGGCACAAATGGGGCATGAGGATCCGTTAAAACAATCCGTCATACAATCCGTCAATGATCAATACAATGCGCTTACTGATCTAAGTGATCGGATTTGGGCTTATGAGGAAATTGCATTCAGAGAAACAAGGTCTGCATCAGATTTGATGGCTTATGCTAAGGAGCAAGGGTTTAAAGTAACTGCTGGAATAGGTGGGATGCCCACTTCATTTATAGCAGAATATGGTTCTGGAGAACCTGTTATTGGTATTCTAGGAGAGTTTGATGCTTTGCCTGGTCTGTCACAAAATTCTTTACCACATAAATCACCCTTAAATGAAGGTGGAGCAGGTCATGGCTGTGGCCACAATTTATTTGGTGTTGCATCCCTTGGTGCTGCTTCTGCTATCAAGGATCTACTTGAGTCTGGTGATTTAAAAGGCACGGTCCGTTTTTATGGATGTCCTGCAGAGGAAAAGTTCTTTGGAAAACTCTGGATGGTTCGTGCAGGTGTGTTTGATGATGTGGATGTAGTGATGGATTGGCATCCTGGCGGAGAAACTAAAGTAGGCGTTCAAAGTGGCTTGGCTTTAGTAGATTTTATTGTGGAGTATTATGGGCAAGCTGCCCACGCTTCAGGAGATCCTTGGAATGGGCGCGATGCTTCTGATGCCCTAGAGTTATATACCACTGGCATTAATTACTATCGCGAACATGTAAAACCAAGTGTACGTATTCACTATGACATCCAAAATGCTGGAGAAGTTGTGAATGTAGTACCTGACTATGCACGTGTTTGGACTAGAGTAAGAGATACTAAGCGAGATGGAATGGTAGAGGTTTGGAAACAAGTAGAACGTATAGCTGAAGGGGCTTCTATTATGGCTAATGTCGATTATAAAATCACTTTGGTATCTGGCATACATGAAGTATTAGTGAATAGAACTGGAGCAGCAGCCTTACAATCCAATTTAGAATTTTTAGGTCCAATTACTTATACCGATGAAGAGCAAGAATTTGCCAAAAAGATTCAGCTAGCTACAGAAAAGCCTCAGGTTGGCATCAAATCGGAGATTAATCCGATGGAAGAGACTTTAGAACACCCAAGAGGTGGTTCAACAGATGTAGGTGATGTGAGCTATGTGGTTCCAGTAATTCGCTTAAGAGCAACTACTGCTCCTAGTGGTACACCTTGGCATAGTTGGGCGGTAACTGCTTGTGGTGGTATGTCCATCGGACATAAAGGGATGGCTTATGCAGCTAAAGCTTTATCTATGACTATGGTGGATCTATTTGAATCGGAGCAATTACGTGAAGAGGTGAAAGCAGAATTTAGAGAACGTAAAGGGGATTATGTGTATAAGCCAATTATACCTGAGGGTCCTCCGCCAATTGATTCTAAGTATTAAAACCGGGTATAAAAAAGTCGATAAGCTTAAACTTATCGACTTTTTTATTAGCTAAAATTTTAAATGTTTCGTAACAATCTATTTGAGGGTTTAAGTTGTTTAGAGTAGAATAATTTGAACAAAGTAAATGTATGAAAACAGTATTGCACAAAGCAGGTACGCGCGGACATGCTAACCATGGTTGGTTAGATTCTCATCACACTTTTAGTTTTGCAGGGTACTACAATCCAGAACGTATGAACTTTGGTGTACTTCGAGTACTCAATGATGATGTAGTTTCTGGTGGAATGGGTTTTCCAACTCATCCACACCAGAATATGGAAATCATTTCTATCCCACTAGAAGGAGATTTGCAACACAGGGATAGTATGGGTAATGTGGCTGTGATCAAAGCGGGGGATGTTCAAGTGATGAGTGCTGGTACAGGTGTGGAGCACAGTGAGTACAATAAAAATCAAGATAGCTTGGTACGCTTTTTACAAATTTGGGTCTTTCCACGAGAGCGAAATGTTACGCCAAGGTATGACCAAATCACTTTAGAAAAAGGTCAGGCTACGAATACTTTTCAACAAATTCTATCTCCAGACCCAACAGATGAAGGGGTATGGATTAATCAGGATGCTTGGTTTTCACTAGGTGAACTTGAAGCAGGACATGAGCAGTCTTACGCGATTAAAAAAGCTGGAAATGGAGTATATGTTTTTGTTCTAGAAGGTTCCGTCGAAATTAATGGAGAACAGCTAGAACGTCGAGATGGATATGGTGTTTGGGATGCAGATGCCTTTGAAGTAAAAGCCTCCCAAGATGCTCGCGTCTTGTTGATGGATGTTCCCATGAATTAATTGCGCACCGTTTTTAGGATAAAAGGTGTTTTATCGGAATTAATTTGCAGCTGTTTTGATTATACCATAAAAATCATTGCAGATGCAGTTTAATGAAACTATGGAACAAAATCCAAAAGCCAATTTACTTCATCCTGTTTGGGGGAGTAAATTCTTTAGAAGGGATATACCTGCAGCTATTATCTATGACTTAGACGCCATCCAGCAACAAGTCAATCAACTAAAACAAGTCTTTCCTACCGCTTTTCATGCCCTTTCTGTAAAAGCAAATCCATTACCGAGTATATTAGGTCCTTTGAATCAAACCAATGTTGGATTGGAGGCAGCGTCTATTGGTGAAGTGTACTTGGCCATGAAATCAGGTTATGAAGCCAATCAAGTGGTATTTGATTCTCCTGCAAAAAGTGTGGAGGATTTAGAGTTTGCATTGGCTGCGGGAGTTGTGATTAATGCGGATAATCTATCAGAATTAGAACGAATTGATGCCTTATATAAGGAGATCGGTAGCAAATCTAGGATAGGGTTGCGCATTAATCCTCAAATTGGTATGGGGAGTATTACTAGTAGTTCGGTAGCTGGAAAGGTATCGAAATTTGGAGTGCCTTTATCTGAGCGTGAATCAATTATTGCTGCATTTCAAAAGTATAAATGGTTGAAAGGGCTTCATGTGCATTCAGGTTCACAGGGAATGGCTATGGAGCAATTAGTGGATAGCGTGAAGGCGGTATATAGTTTGGTAGAGGATATTCAATCTGTTATTAAGGAACAAAAGCGAACATTGGATTTCTTCGATATTGGGGGTGGCTTCCCTGTTTCTTATTTGCCTGAACAGCAAGCACCTCAACTTGAACAGTATGCCTCTGCTCTGGCTCAAACCTGTCCATTATTATTCGATGGATCTTTACAGTTGATGACTGAGTTTGGTCGATTTGTTTTTGCGAATGCAGGAGTTGCAGTTAGTCGGGTTGAATATGTAAAGGAATCGGGGGATGAGCATGTTTTGATTGCTCACTTAGGAGCAGACTTCATGTTAAGGACAGCCTACTTACCTCAAGACTGGCCTCATACTTTCTCTGTTTTGGATAAAAAGGGGAATCCTAAGTCAGGCGTAAAACAAGCATATAGTATTGCTGGTCCACTTTGTTTTGGTGGAGATT
>CAXQNQ010000036.1:0-12265 GCA_964225135.1 Mesoflavibacter profundi | reverse complement strand
CTTTGAATGGGGACCTGATGGGGTGTTCTGGTCTGTGGTGGTCAGTGAAACCTTACTATCTATTATTTTCATCTATTTATTCAAGAAAGGCAATTGGAAAAACAAAAGAGCCTAATGAATCATTAGGCTCAGTGATGGCAATAAAACTTCTTGAAACATACGACAAAAATCGTCTTTGTTATTCCTAAGTTGTAATTTATGACTCTCATTTAGTGATCGTCATTCATGAAATCTAGAATAATTTCCACCCCAGGTCGGATATGCTTGTTTGGAGAACATCAAGATTACTTGCATCTACCTGTTATTGCTGCTGCTATAAATAAGCGCGTCAATATCAAATATTCAATAAATGGAAGTACTCGGTGTACATTTGAACTACCAGATATTGAAGCTACAGATGCTTTTGAGCTAGATTCAGCTGCCAAATACAGACATAATCGAGATTATTTTAAGTCTTCCATCCAAGTATTAAGAAAGTATGGGTATGCTATCACTAAAGGCCTAGATGTCCATATTTCAGGAAATATTCCAATCAATTCAGGTACATCTTCTTCATCAGCGCTAGTAGTCAGTTGGATAGCGACACTTTTGGATGCCAATGGATATACCTGTTCGTCAGTGGAAATAGCAGATTTTGCAGTGCAGGCTGAGGTGCATGCATTCGGAGAACCAGGCGGCATAATGGATCAGTATTCTACTGCTTTGGGTGGGATGATCTATTTAAATACAGCTAATCAACAAGTATCAAAGCTTCCTATACTTCAAGGTACTTTTGTTTTGGGTGACTCTGGATTACCCAAAGCTACTCATGAGGTATTAACTCGAACGAAGACCTTCATTTTTGATGCTGTTCGTGCCGCCAAAAATATCGAGCCTGATTTTAATCTGGAGCAAGATAACTGCCCATCAGATTGGAAAGATAAGCTTGGACAACACTATACTGTACTTAAACAGACTATAAGGAATCGGGATATAACTCAAGAGGCACTTAAAATGATTCAGTCCGGCGATGTTGATCCAAATAAAATAGGGGCATTACTTACGGAGGAACATCAAATTTTGGATCAAGTTTATGGATTGGTACCGGATAAACTCAACGCCATGCTTGATGCAGCGATAAATGCAGGGGCGTATGGGGGAAAAATTAATGGATCTGGTGGAGGTGGTTGCATATTTGTCTATGCACCAAATGATCCAGAAAAAGTGGCTAATGCCATAGCTTCTTGTGATGCAAAAGCATATATCATTCAAATTGATGAAGGAGTAAGATATGAAAACGGATAAAGCGATTATCATGTGCGCAGGTATGTCTAGTCGGATGAAGCAAATCAGGCTAGATGCCGAACTCAGCGACGAGCTGAGTCAACAAGCTCAACAGCTACCCAAATCTATGATAGGCTTAGGACCTTCTGGAGAGCCTTTTATAATTTATCTGATGAAGATGTATGTTGAAGCTGGGGTAAAAGAGTTTTGTTTGGTGCTCAATGAAAAAGATAAGTACACCGCTAATTTTTTCATGGAACATGGTTTTTCTTTTCTTCAAGATTGTACTATTCATTTTGTACAACAAAAAATTCCAACAGGAAGAAAGAAACCACTAGGTACTGCTCAGGCATTACAAGTGGGTTTAGAGGCAGTTCCTTTTTGGTCAGGACATACTTTCCTAGTCAGTAATGGAGATAATTTATATAATTCTATTGAAATAGCTACATTGGCTAATAGCCCTCACCCTAATGCCATGATAGCCTACCATGCGCACGATGTACACCCGGATCAATCCAGGATAAGTAATTATGCGCTTTTAAAAATAGACCAGGATTGTTTAAAGGATATAGTTGAAAAGCCCGATGAGACAGTTAGATCAAATTGGGGAGAGCCTTGGGTCAGTATGAATATTTGGAAATTGGATTATGATACTGTCTTGCCTGTCTTAAGAAATACACCTATGAATCCTCAAAGGCAGGAGCATGAATTACCAACTAGTATGCGAATGCTTGCTCAAAAAACCGATATTTTTTGTTATTATTCTAATGCATCTGTTCCAGACTTGACTAGTCAACAAGACATCAAGCGTGTTCAGGAAATTGTACATCCTATAGATTTATAATATGGAAAGAAGAAAGTTTTTAAGAAATACCTTTGGAATTAGTGCCTTAGCATTGGTACATCCGCAATTAGTTCATGCAGCTACGAAGAGACAAAAGGTTCGTATAGGAATCTTAGGAACTGGTATGCGGGGCCGCTCATTATTAGGCCTATTTTTAGATCGAGCTGATGTGGAAGTAACAGCGCTTTGTGATGTAGATGTGGATGCTTTGAACAGAGCTCAGCAAATGATTACCAAAGCAGGAAAATCGGAAGCAGCTTTGTTTAGCGACGGTCCCCATGCTTATAAAGAACTTTTAAAGCGTGATGATGTAGACGCTGTATTAATTGCCACACCTTGGACATGGCATGCTCCTATGGCTATTGATGCTATGGAAGCGGGTAAATATGTTGGACTAGAAGTATGTGGTGCTACCTCATTGGAGGAGTGCTGGGCAATGGTTCGTGCGCATGAGCGTACAGGAGCTCATCTAATGATATTGGAAAATGTGATGTATCGTAGAGATGTTATGGCTATAACCAATATGGTTAGGCAAGGACTTTTCGGTGAATTGATCCATTTAGAAGGAGGATATCAACATGATTTGAGAGCAGTTAAATTTAATGATGGTATTAATCCGTATGGCGGTGGTGTTGAATTTGGTGATAAGGGATATTCCGAGGCCAAATGGAGAACCAATCACTCGGTACACCGAAATGGAGATTTGTATCCTACCCATGGACTTGGTCCAATAGGAAATATGGTAGACTTAAATAGAGGGAATAGAATGCTTAGCCTGACTTCAACCTCTAGTAAAGCCAGAGGATTACATAAATATATTGTAGATAACGGAGGTGCCGATCACCCCAACGCAAATATTAAGTTCAAATTAGGCGATGTGGTGACTACAGTGATTAAAACTCAAAATGGAGAAAGTATTCTACTGAGTCATGATACTAATCTTCCTAGACCTTATTCTTTAGGATTCCGCGTTCAAGGAACAGAAGGTATTTGGATGGCAGTAAATGAATCTATTTATATAGAAGGTAAATCACCTGCCCATAGATGGGAAGATGCCGCTCCTTATTTAAAAGAATATGACCATCCACTTTGGATAGAGTTAGAGGAGCAAGCTGCTGGTGCTGGACACGGCGGAATGGATTATTTTGTAATCAATGCCTTTATTGAAGCAGCAAAGCGCGATGCTGCTCCACCTATGGATGTATATGATGCGGCTTCGTGGGCCGCAGTTACTCCACTGAGTGAGGCATCTATTGCTGCAGGGGGAGCACCTATGTACTTCCCAGATTTCACGAATGGAGCTTGGATGAAGCGATAAAAAAAGGGGAAGTTTTACTTCCCCTTTTTTTATAATCTTCTCAAGACTATCCAGCCTGAAATACTGCCAAGGACAAGGGTAATAATGGCTTCTAGCGAGTTGCCATAAAGCCAAGAACCAAGTCCAAACAACAAACAATAAATGGCTAATGTGCCCAGTACCATTTGCAAAATCGAACGGCTAAATCCACCTTCGCACTTTTCAATTAAATCCGGTCTGTTATTGGCTAGTAGGAATTTACGCCAACCCATTGGGTAAGGTTTAATGAGTTCTACAAAGTGAATCAGTTTGGCTGCATGCTTGGAAGGTTCATCTTGGTCTAATGCTTCCCCATTTGTATTTGTTTTGCTCGGATCATAAGCAAAAGTGGCTACTACCCAAGCTAAGGTTGTTACGGCAATTCCTATCAATAACTTCTCAGAACCTGTGAATACAATATTATATTGATTGGGTAAGACGATTTCTAATAAGACAGCCATTATGAAGGATACAATCATAGCGGTTAGTTCACTAATGGCATGAATCTTATACCAGAACCATCGTAGTATAAAAAGAAGTCCTGTACCTGCTCCGATTTGTAGTAATATGCCAAATGCTTTTTTGGCACTTTCTAAATAAGGCACTAAAAGAGCTGTGCACAACATCAAAAGTACGGTTACTACTCTTCCAAATACAATCAAATTTTGATCACTTGCATCAGGTCTTATGAATCGCTTGTAAAAATCATGTGTTAAGTAGGATGCACCCCAATTCAAATGGGTAGATATAGTGGACATCAAGGCCATTAGCAATGAGGCAATTACTATTCCAAGTAGCCCTTTAGGAAGATAACTTAGCATGGCTGGATAAGCCAAGTCATCATTGATTAAGCTTTTATCGACTTGAGGAAATTGTGCTTCTAAGTCAGATAATTCTGGAAAGACAATTAGCGATGCTAAAGCAATTAAGATCCATGGCCATGGTCTAAGTGCATAGTGTGCAAAATTAAAGAATAGGGTGGCTTGCTGGGCATTTTTTTCATCTTTTGCGGAAAGCATCCTTTGAGCAATATAGCCGCCACCACCTGGTTCGGCCCCTGGATACCATACTGACCACCACTGCACGGCAATTGGGATGATTAAAACAGTGATGAAGGTGTCTGTACCTGGATCTGGAAAGAATTGTAATTTATCTCGTACTAATTCATGACTAACTAAAGCATCCAAGGAACCCACTTCAGGGAGTCTTACTATAGCTATCGCTGCACCCACTGAACCGACCATGGCAATGATAAATTGTACGAAGTCTGTCATCACCACTCCTTTGAATCCACCTAGGCTACTATAAATTACGGTGAATATAGAAACAGCCACTATAGTTTGTATGGGGGTTGCACCAAGCATAATGGAACCAATTTTGACTCCAGCGAGCATGACTGTCGCCATAATCATTACATTGAAAAAGAAGCCTAAGTACACAGCCCTAAATCCTCTTAGAAAGGCCGCAGGTTTGCCACTATACCTCAGTTCATAGAATTCTAAGTCTGTGGTAATACCTGATCTTCTCCAGAAGCGAGCATACAAAAAAACGGTTAGCATCCCTGTTAATAGAAATGCCCACCAAGCCCAATTCCCTGCTACACCGTCTTTTCGAACGATATCCGTAACTAAATTGGGCGTATCGGCAGAAAAAGTAGTTGCGACCATAGAGAATCCTAATAACCACCAAGGCATATCTCTTCCTGAAAGGAAAAATTCGTCGGGATTTTTTCCTGATTTTCGGGTATAGAATAGTCCAATGGAAAGGACAACAAGCAGGCAAATTCCAATAATTACCCAATCTATTGCTTGAATATTCATAATATGCGTGTTAGTTTTACATGATTGCTTTGGATAATATAATAAGCAAAAAGTTAATTTAAGAGTAAGTTGACTGTTAAAGCTCAACATACTGTTAAATAATCTTAATACAACCATTGTTCTAAAGATTGCGTCTTATATTAAAGTTTATTGTACCCCTAACATTTAAAGATTATGAAAAGAATACCATTCGGTCCATTATACTTAGGTGCATTATTTTTTGTTACCACATTGAGTTCTTGCTTCATTGACGAAGAAGAGACAACTACATTATTCTTATCTGATGAAAACTATGCATTAGTAAGTCAGCATTTGAATTTGCCTAACGAACTTCCGAATTATAGTAATTCTGAGGAAGGGAATCGCGATTATAAGTTTGATGCTAAAGCTTTAGCTGGTCGTGTACTTTTTTACGATAAACACTTATCCATTGATAATTCTACTGCTTGTGAAAGTTGTCACCACCAAGAACTTGGATTTGCAGATGATAAAGATTTTAGTGAAGGAATTAATGGTCAGGTAACTGAGCGGAATTCAATTGCCTTTTCAGCTACTGGTGCATCTAACTCAGAATCTAATCCTTACTTCGGTGATGAGGGTTCTTTTGGGGCTAGTATGTTTTGGGATCATAGGGCTAGTAATGTTCCAGATCAAATTAGAGAAACCATTGAGAATACTATCGAAATGGGTATGCCCTTGGATGAGTTAGACGATAAATTGAATGATGTAGATTACATCAAAGTATTGATGGGAGTAGCCTATGGCGATGGTGACGTGAACTATACCATATCTTCAGACGAAATTGTGGATGCTTTGCTTAAGTTTATGCAATCTTTGAATCCATCTAATTCAAAATTTGATCAATTTTTGAATGAGGGGAATATAAGCAATGGCTCGCCGATATTAACTAATATGGAGAATCTGGGTCGAGATTTGTATATGAATAACTGTTCTATTTGTCATGGATTTACAGGCGGTATGCCTATTTTTTCTACTATGAATAACGGTTTAGGATTTTATTATGGAGACGAAGGGGATGGATCATATAAATTTAAGGTCCCTGCCTTACGAAATGTAGCTGTTACTGGCCCTTATATGCATGATGGTCGATTTGAAACACTCGAAGAGGTAATAGAGCATTATTCATCTGGGATTGTGCCCGTGCAAGAGGTTCCAAATATTATGCCTGATTTCGGTTTACCAGTGGGCGGGTTTAGCTTTTCCGATACAGAAAAAGAAGCTTTATTGCAGTTCTTACATACCATGACGGATGAATCTTTCCTACAGGATGAACGGTTCTCAAGTCCATTCTAAAAAGAAAAGCCAGCTCAAATTATCGAGCTGGCTTTTCTTTTTAGAAATACTTTGAAATATATCGAATGATCTTTTGCACATTGTCTTTTGCATATTCCGCATACAATCGGTCAAACTGATTTTCATACGCTTTTTTCTCTTCTTTTGTTTGACTTTCTGGTTGTTCTTCCTCGCTTAGGTTTTGAGAAACCATAGAGAAATAGAGTAAGTTTTTAGTAGGTGCTGAATTACCATACTTGGTTAATTGCTTAAGAATATAATGGTACACTGAGATACTGGTATGACTTATATCCTTAGGATCTGATTGTACTTGGATATGGTGCTTGTTTTGGAAGATACGATAGTACTCTTTCAAGCACCTGTATGTTAGTTTATAAGCCAAGTAGTACTTGCCTCTTAATATAGCTCGATCAGTTAGGGTCAAATATCTATTGAGTTTAATCAAGTTTTTTTGGTATCGGATAGCAGGAAGCTCATTATTGAATAGATCAATAGAGCATAAGTCTTCACAAGCCTCAGGAAAATACTTAGATAAGTCCTTACCAATATGTTGGACAATTTGCGTTCGCTCATTCTCAGGAATACGAATGAGTAGATCCAATAATTGTTCTTGAAATTTGTCCGGACTTTGTTGCTCAGCAATAATTTGTTCTAATGCTTTTTGTTTCTCAGGGGCATAGTATCTGATAAGGCCAAAAAGTTTATTACGCTTGTAGGGGATATCAGGGCATTCATGCGCTTGAGTAGTTAAGTCGAGGACTGATTTAAGTATGGCGATCCATTGTAACATCAAGTATTTACTTTATAGTTTGTAATTGCAGAAAGATCTACATGTTCAGTAATGAGTTCAATAGCACGCTTGGCCTTCCATGGGGTGTGCGTATTGATTTTTACCTCGATATTAGAAATCTTTACTACTGACCCTAACGTATCTAAGGCGGTTGTAATTACGGGAGGCTTATATTTTATAATATAATCATGAGCCAAAGCCGATAATTCTATGGGTAGCTCATGTTTCCCATCACCAGTAATTACAATTCCAGAGATAAGTTGTTCTAATTCAGGGTCTCTTTTATTATCTAACGCTTGAATCTTATCTAATGCTTCCTTCAATCTTTTGAAACTTACCACTAGTAATAGATTCTTTTTTTCTGTTTCGAAATCCTCTTGGTCTATCAGAGATCCAGAAATGTAGCCTTCAACATGATTATCTAGGCTTTTATCATTGAGTAATACCCTTCCAGTTACTGCTTGAGAGATCGTGAACATGATGGGATAACTCAAAGAACTATCAAATGGAAGAACACCTAATAAAGGCAGATTTATTTGCTCTAAGTATTTGCCTACATACTTGGAGACTTTATCAATTTTTTCAGGGATAACTTTATTTACAATAACTCCAATCACCTCTACACCTTTTGATAGGAACAAATTATGAGAAAGAGCGAGTCGGTCGATGGTATTTCCAATCCCACCCTCAACGATAATAATCACTTTTGAATTTAGCATTTTGGCTACATCTGCATTGGATAAGCCCACTACAGAACCCACTCCAGGGTGCCCAGTACCTTCATAGATGACTATTTCATTTTCTTTTTGTAAATGAGAAGCGGCAAAGCGGATTCTATCCGCATAGTTAAATGCATCTGGAGTGTCTAAGAAAGCAGTCGTAGCACCTCTTCCTAAAATGACAGGGGAATGAAGTTCTGAGGAGAGTTCGAAGTCCATGACCTTGGAGAAAAGGAGTGCATCTTTATCTACCTTAAGCTGTCCCAAATCTAAAAATTGTTGACCTACAGGTTTGCAATAGCCCACCTCATGACCTTGGTTAGATAAGGCTGCTACAAGGCCCAATGTGGAGGTAGTTTTACCTACATGTTGACTGGTTGCTGCTACATATACACTTTTAAGCATCTTTCTGGATATTTAAAGAAAGATAAAAAAAAGGAAGCAAATCATTGGATTTACTTCCTTTTACTTCCTCTTTCTACAGATTTAGAATAAGCCTGAGATGTTTCCATCTTCATCTATATCTATATGCTCTGAGGCTGGGACAGCTGGAAGTCCAGGCATTCTCATTATAGCTCCAGTGATAGGAACTACGAAACCTGCACCAGCAGCTATTTCTATATCACGCACAGTTAGCGTGAAGCCTGTTGGTCTTCCTAAAAGCTTATCATTATCAGAAAAAGACTTTTGTGTCTTTGCGATACAAACAGGTAGTTCATTCAATCCCAGCTTATCGATCCGCTTAAGAGCACTTTTTGCTTTTGGCATAAATTCAACTCCATCAGCACCATATATTTTTGTTGCAATAGTATGCACCTTCTCTTCAATACTATCCGTCCAACTATACAGTGGAGTGAAGTTTGATTTTCCACTTTCAATAACTTCCACAACAGCTTTAGCTAGGTCAATAGCACCATCACCGCCTTTAGCCCACACTTCAGATAGCACTACTTTGATGCCCATGGATTCGCACTTTTTATGAATGATATCCATTTCTTCTTCAGTGTCCGTATTAAATCGGTTGATAGCTACTACGGGTTCTACATTGAAGTGGCGCGTATTTTCAAGGTGCTTCTCTAGATTAGATAATCCTTTTGATACAGCTTCTGGGTTTGGTTCGGTGATCGTTTTTAAATCAGCACCACCGTGATATTTAATAGCTCTAACTGTAGCTACAATGACCATGGCATCTGGTTTTAATCCTGCTGCCTGACACTTGATATCAAAGAATTTTTCGGCTCCAAGGTCTGAACCAAAGCCAGCTTCAGTAACTACATAATCGGATATAGACAGACCCAGTTTAGTCGCAATTACCGAATTGGTACCTTGTGCAATATTAGCAAAAGGACCTCCGTGTATGATGGCAGGATTTCCTTCTATGGTTTGAACTAAGTTTGGTTTGATAGCATCTTTAAGCAATGCAGCCATAGCCCCCTGTGCATTTAAGTCTCTAGCGTATACAGGCTGCTTATCGAAAGTAAATCCAACAAAAATATTACCCAGTCTTTCTTTTAAATCTGACCTATTGGCCGAAAGGCAAAGGATAGCCATGATTTCAGATGCCGCTGTAATATCAAAACCTGTTTCTCTTGGAATACCATTCCCAGTACCACCAAGTCCAACAATGGTTGATCTCAATGCCCGGTCATTCATATCTATTACCCTTTTCCAAAGTACGGTTCTGGGATCTATACCCAAGGATTTAGTTTTGGACTGAATGTTATTATCAATTAATGCGGCAAGTAAGTTGTGTGCTTTTTCAATAGCGGAAAAATCACCTGTAAAATGTAGGTTGATATCTTCCATTGGAAGGACTTGTGAAAAACCTCCGCCAGTTGCACCGCCTTTAATTCCAAATACGGGACCTAAAGAAGGCTCTCTTAATACAACAGTTGTCTGCTTACCAATCTTATTTAGTCCTTCTGATAATCCGATGGAAGTAGTTGTTTTACCTTCACCAGCAGGAGTTGGAGATATCGCTGAAACTAGAATAAGCTTAGCATCTTTTATCTTCTCTTCATCAATAAGTGATAATGGAAGTTTAGCTTTATACTTGCCGTAGAACTCCATTTGGTCTTCACTTATATTCAAGCTTTGAGCAATATTTTTGATGTGCTTCAGCTCAACTTTTTTAGCAATATCTAAATCAGTCATGGTTTTACTTAATTTGACTTTTGTAATATTCCTTAATGGCTGTATTAAGGTTAGTGCCAAAGATAGAAAACATTTGTAAAATCAATTCTTCTGCTTCTTTCTTTTCTTCTTCTTGAAATTAAATATTTGTACCTTGTTCTTTTGTTTTTTATTTAGCTCTAAGGAGAGGAGCATTAAACTAAATAGCCTCTAAAAAGGTATATAAGGGGTAATCTATTTATATGGCAGTCAAGAAGGATTCTACAGTTTTAGCGGAAAAGGTAAAAACCAAGTCTTACATTGAGATTAAGGGAGCAAAAGCCAATAACTTAAAGAATGTCAGTTTGACGATTCCTAAAAACAAGTTGATTGTATTTACTGGTCTCTCTGGATCTGGTAAATCCTCTATCACCATGGATACACTATTTGCAGAAGGTCAACGTAGATATGTGGAGTCTCTATCTTCTTATGCAAGACAGTTCCTGATGCGAATGAAGAAGCCAGAGGTGGATGTGATCAAGGGTATTTGTCCAGCCATTGCTATAGAACAAAAAGTTAGTACTCGCAATGCCCGTTCCACTGTAGGAACACTCACAGAGATATACGATTTCTTTCGATTATTATTCGCTAGAGTCGGGAAAACATATTCACCTATTTCTGGCGAGATTGTAAAAAGGCATCATGTATCTGATGTTGTGGATTTCATATTATCACAGGAGGCAGGCAGTCGAGCTCAAATTTTTATTCCACTTCAAGCCAAATACAAAGACCGAACCATTCGTAGAGAATTAGATCTGTTCCTGCAAAAGGGATATACAAGGGTAATGTATCAAACGGAATTGCTATGGATTGAAGAATATCTTGAATCTGGCGATCCAGGATTACTTGATTCCAATGCATTAAAAGACAAGGCCTCCTTTTTCGTTCTAGTGGATCGATTTAGTGTTGATACATCTGATGAAGAAAATAATAAGCGTATTTCGGATTCGATACGAACGGCATTTACAGAGGCAGAAGGGGAATGTGTAGTAGATGTTATTGGTGGAGAACGGGTTCTATTTAACAATAGATTTGAGTTGGACGGTATGGAGTTTTTAGAAAACACCCCACAACTATTTAACTATAACAATCCCTATGGAGCTTGTCCAAAATGTGAAGGTTTTGGAAGAGTCATGGGTATTGATGAAAATAAGGTGCTTCCAGATCCTACATTATCTGTGTATGATGGAGCTGTTTTCTGTTGGAGAGGAGAAAAGAATGGTAAGCTGTTACAAAGATTTTTAACGCACGCCCATGAATTTGATTTTCCTGTGCATACTCCGGTTGAACAACTTTCAAAAGCCCAAAAACGCATACTGTGGACTGGGAATGAATATTTCAAAGGTATAGACGATTTCTTCGCCACGCTAGAGGCAAAATCATACAAGATACAGAACCGGGTTATGCTAGCTCGGTACAGAGGTAGAACGACCTGTCCAACTTGTGAGGGAGGACGATTAAGACCAGAATCTTCTTATGTTAAGATAAATGGTAAAACGATACCGGATTTGGTCGATTTACCAATAGACGAATTACTAGATTTCTTTAATCATATCCAGCTTACGGACACTGAGGAGAAAGTTGGTAAAAGGTTGTTGATCGAGATAAAGAATAGGTTGGAGTTCATGGTGAATGTAGGCTTGAGCTATTTAACCTTAGGGCGGGTATCTTCTACCTTGTCTGGAGGAGAAACTCAACGATTGAATCTAACCCGAACCTTAGGGTCTAATCTTACTTCCAGTATGTATATTTTGGATGAGCCATCTATTGGTCTACACCCTAAGGATACTGCACGCTTGGTAAAGGTATTACATGCGCTACGAGATCTGGGGAATACTGTGATTGTTGTGGAACATGAGGAAGATATCATGCGCGCATCGGATTATTTGGTAGATGTAGGTCCTGAAGCTGGTATACATGGAGGTTCTATTGTTTTTGCTGGAGACTACAATGATATTTATACCGACGCTTCTGAGAGTCTGACAACTCAATACTTGACTGGTAAAA